>NZ_JBFTNE010000139.1:0-15808 GCF_056397325.1 Cupriavidus sp. 05N39 | reverse complement strand
GTGTTCGGGCCCTTCTATGTGGATGGCGCGCCGGAGTATGAACTGGGCGGCGATGTGGGCAACGGCATGACCGGCGAGCCGTGTTACGTCAGCGGCCAGGTCAGGAGCGTGACGGGCGAGGCGGTGCCCCATGCCAGGCTGGAAGTGTGGCAGGCGGATTCCGATGGCTTCTACGACGTGCAGCAGAGCGGGCGCGACGGCCATCAGGGGCGCGGCGCGCTGACCGCCGACGCCAACGGCGGCTTTCACTTCAAGTCGATCGTCGCGGAGTGCTATCCGATCCCGCACGACGGGCCGGTGGGGCGCATGCTCGACGCCATGGGCCGCCACCCGTGGCGCCCGGCCCACCTGCACTTCATGATCACCGCACCGGGGTACGAGACGCTCATCACCCATGTGTTCCGCGAGGGCGGCGAGTACCTGGATTCGGATGCGGTCTTCGGTGTGCGCAGTTCCCTGATCGGAGACTGGGTGCGGCATGAGCCCGGCATCGCGCCCGACGGTACGGCATCCGCCAGGCCGTTCTACACGCTGGACTTCGATTTCATCCTCAACCCGGCGCCGTCGGCGCCGGCTTCATCGTCAACGTCATCGTCAACACGGAGGTAAGCCCGCATGTTGTTTGTATTCCATCTTCTCGACAAGCCCGGCACCGGCGAACTGCGCGCCCGGGTGCGCCCGGAGCACAAGGCCTATCTGGGCGCCAGGGCGGGCAGCGTCGCCTTTGCGGGCCCGCTGCTGGGCGACGACGGCGCCACCATGGTCGGCAGCCTGCTGGTGATCGACTTTGCCTCGCGGGCGGAAGCGCAGGCGTGGCTGGAAGCCGAGCCCTTTACCAAGGCCGGTGTGTATGGGCAGTCGACCGTCCATGCCTTTGCCAACCTGTGGCCGCAGAAGGCCGGTTTTCCGCCGGCCTGAGATCCGGAAAGGAGGAGACGTGCCCATTGTCAAACACATCGTGATGTGGAACCTGCGCGGGGAAACCGAAGTGGACAAGCAGGACGGCGTGGCCCGGCTGAAGCTTGCCTTCGAAGGGCTGCGCGGCCGGATCCCGGGACTGCGCCACCTGGAGGTCGGCGTGGACGCCAGCAGGGTCAACTACGCCTGCGACGTGGTCCTGTACTCCGAGTTCGAGTCGCAATCGGCGCTGGAAGGCTACGCCAGCCATCCGGAGCACCTGCGCGTGAAGGCCGAGCTTGGCGACCTGCGCATCGCGCGGCACCAGGTGGACTACGAAGCGTCCGCATGATGGCGCCCGGCACGGGATGCCCGGCCGGGCGCAAGCGGGCGTGGTCCGGGTTTCAGCCTGTGGCGCGGCCGCTCCGGTTGGACATCCACAGGCCCAGGATGATGCCGGCCCCGACCGCTATGCCCATCGAGCGCAGGGGTTGCGCCTTGACGTAGGCGGCGGTGTCTTCGGCGCGCTGGGAGAGTTGCTGGCGCACGTTATCGGAAATGCCTTTCGCGGCGTCCCGGGTAGCGTTCATCTTGTTCAGGAACTCTTCCTTGGCCTGATCCAGCGCAGCCCCCGACAAGGTGGGGATACGGGCAATCAGGTCATCGAGCTCCCGCTTCAGGCCGTAGGCTTCGGTCCGTGCGACCGTGCCGACCTGTTTGCCGGCGTCTTTAGCCGCGTCCATGACGTTTGCGGTTGCCGCGCCTACCTTGCCGGCGAAACCCGGCGAATCGTTTTGGGCGGGGAATTGGGTATTGCCTTGGGTTTCCATTCGTGGTGCTCCTGAGAGGGGGGGCGTTCGGGCGAGGGTGCCGCGTGCGCTGCACGCAGCGTGGACCTGGCGGCTCATTCGCCTGCGCGTCCTGGGTCGGCGCAAGCGAGGTCATATGCTCGGCGCATGTTCCGTGCCATGCGCCAGCCTTGGTGACGCGGCGCGCGTGCCGCCGGCAAGGCCGGTGGGCAGCCATGCCGCCGGGCCGGCGCAAGGCATGGAAAATTACCGGCTTTGTAATTCTTCCCGTGACCCGGAGGCCGGAAAGGCGATGCCGCCGGCAACGCCGTCCTGGCATGTTCGTTGCGCGCACTTCGGCACGACCCTTATCAGGAGACGAACATGAATGAACTCGATCGCAATGCACTCAATCGTGGCGCGACCGCCGCCGGCCGTGGCGCGGCCATTGTCGGAGGCGGGATCGGCGACGGCCCCGGCCCGGACGTCATGGCGGCCTCGACGCTGGAAGGCGACAAAGTCTATTCCTCCGACGGCGAGCATGTCGGCAAGATTTCGGAGATCATGCTCGACGTACGTGGCGGCCGCATTGCCTACGCGGTGCTGACCAGCGGCGGGTTTCTCGGGATGGGCGACACCCTCCACGCCATTCCCTGGGGCGCGCTCACCCTGGACGCCGACGAGAAGTGCTTCCGCATCGGCGTGACCGCGCAACGGATCAAGGACGCGCCGGGCTTCGACAAGGACAACTGGCCGTCCATGGCCGACCCGCAGTGGGGCGCCACGCTGCACGAGTACTATGGGCGCGCGCCATACTGGATCGGGGATAGTGGCCCGCTCTAAACGCCGCGCATCAGGCGCCGCGACAGGTTCCTGTTTTCCTGCAAGCGTGCGGGGGATGCGCCCAGTCCCGCCGCGCGCCGGGCATCACCCGCGGCAGCCTTGCCGCGTCCATGCGAGAATTCTCCCCGGCCAGCCGTAAAACCGGCGGGYACATGGATGAACGCCGGGTGCCCGGCCGTTCAGGACAATAAATCTGCGCGCGACCGGCCGCTCTTCCAGAACGGCCGGTCGCGACGTCAAGTGGAGACAGGAAATTCCCATGGGCATCACAGAACTTCTGGCGCAGCCGATTGGCAACCTGGCCGGCTGCGTCCGGCTGCACGCGGCCGAGCAACCCGGGCATGTTGCGGTGGTCGACGACCGCCGTTCGCTCACCTATGCCGAATTCGACGAACTGGTTGACCGCGTTGCGGCCGCATTGCAGCGTGACGGCCTGGAGCCCGGCGCTGCGCTTGCCGTGTGCGCGGCAGCTTCCGTCGAGTACGCGGCGATCCTGATCGGCGGCCTGCGCGCCGGCGTCGCCCTGGTGCCGCTCGCGCCGTCCTCCACGCCGGCCAGCCTGGCGGGCATGGTGCAGGACTCCGATGCACGGCTGCTCTTCGCCGATGCGGATGTCCTGCGCGAGATCGCGCCGGTCAGGGACGACATCCAGGCCCGGCTCGTCGGCCTGGGCGGCGCGCCCGCCGGGCTGTCCTTCGAAGCCTGGCTGGCGCCGCAAGGCAGCCGCCCGCGGGAGCATCCCGTCAGGCCGGAGCAAGTGTTCAACATCATCTACTCGTCGGGCACGACGGGAACGCCAAAAGGCATCGTGCACGGCCACGCCCTGCGCTGGAACCAGATTCGCCGTGTCCAGGAAAGCGGCGGCTACGGGCGCGAGGCGGTCACGCTGATCTCCACGCCGCTTTACTCCAACACCACGCTGGTGAGTTTCATCCCCACGCTGGCGCTGGGCGGCACCGCGGTGCTGATGCCAAAGTTCGATGCGAAACGCTATCTCGAACTGGCGGCGCGGCATCGCGTCACGCACACCATGCTGGTGCCGGTGCAATACCAGCGCCTGATGGCCCGCGGCGATTTCGGCGAATACGACCTGTCGGCATTCAAGATGAAGTTCTCCACCAGCGCACCGCTCGCGGCCGCGCTGAAGGGCGAGATCCTCAAGCGCTGGCCGGGCGGCCTGGTGGAGTACTACGGCATGACCGAAGGCGGCGGCAGTTGCGTGCTGGCGGCGCACGAATTCCCGAACAAGCTCCATACCGTCGGCAAGCCGATGGAAGGGCACGACATCCGGCTGATCGACGACAACGGCGTCGAGGTTGCCGTGGGCGAGATCGGGGAGGTTGTCGGGCATTCCAACATCATCATGGCGGGCTATCACAAGCAGCCGGAAAAGACCACGGCCGCGGAATGGCGCGACGCCACCGGCAAGCTCTTTATCCGCACCGGCGATGTCGGCCGCTTTGACGAAGATGGCTTCCTCACGCTGATGGACCGCAAGAAGGACATGATCATCAGCGGCGGCTTCAATATCTACCCCAGCGATCTCGAAGGCATTCTGCTGCAGCATCCCGAAGTGGTGGACTGCGCCGTGGTAGGGGTGCCATCGCAGCGATGGGGGGAGACGCCGGTGGCGTTTGTGGTGCGTAGGGAAGGGGCCGGGGTGTCGGGGGAGGACTTGATGGCCTGGACTAATGGGCAGGTGGGGAAGACGCAGCGGCTTGCTGTGGTGGAGTTGGTTGAGGGGCTGCCGCGGAGTGCGATTGGGAAGGTGCTTAAGAGGGAGTTGAGGGATGGGTTTGGGGAGGGGCGGGGGGTGGAGTGAGTTTTTTTTGGGGGGCGGGGGCTGTTGTTAGGGGCTTTAACGTCAAAGGCTTAAAACCTTAAAGTCAAAGGCAGTTTCACCTCCCCTTCGGGGMGGCGACCTACTTTTTTCTCTTGCCAAAAAAGTAGGCAAAAAAGGCGCGCCGGATGGGGCGACMCCCTCCTCGTCGGCAGGCGAAAAGAGCGGCCGGGGGCCAAACTCACATCGCCTTAAGGCGATGCTCAAACATGGCCCCCTCTTTTCCGCTCTTTTCACCTGCCGACGAGGACGCCCCATACGGCCTGGTACACCTTGACGGCTCGCTTCGCATCGCGCTGGGGTGTGGACCGCCCTTGGGCGCGCTCCACACGGCTACACCGAATCGCTGGTCTGGCGATATCGCGCATCGCCAAAATCTCTCGGCTATTCGGACGCCAAACTTCCAGTCTCCAGTCTCCATGCGCCAGCTGCCACTTGCTATGCGTTGGGTTGCTCCCTCGCCTGCGGAGGAGGGCGGCCATTTGCAGGAGCGAGCCTGCCAAACCAACGATTGGTAGCCGGATCCCGAGGGGGTATCGCCCCATCCGGCGCGCCTTCTTTGCCTACTTTCTTGGCAAGACAAGAAAGTAGGTCGCCTCCCCGCAGGGGAGGTGAAACTGCCGTTGACTTTAGGGTTCTGACTTTGACGTTAAGCCGTAGCCCTCACGTGCCAGAGGTGCCGGAAGCAAGCCATTGCCGCCCTGCATGGCAACACTCCAGCCCACTCACTCCGCAATCAAATACTTGCCGAGCAAGTCAGTGATATCACAGTTGTGCCCCTCCCCACCACGATCCACCACCAGAAATCGCGCCGGTCCCCGCGTGACGATCAACGAGTGATGCCAGACGCCTCGCTTGTAGTTCACGCCTTGCCGGCCATTGGTGACAAAGGCGCGGATGGCTGACTCGTCGAGCTGGCCGCCGCCCGGCGCCACGACGACGAGGAAGGCGGTTTCGTCCAATGGCACGAAGGCCTGGCTGCCCAGCGGATGCCGTTCCATCGATGCGATGGCGAGGGGCAGGGCATAGGGCTGCGCGTCGAAGAAGTTGATCAGCGCACGGCCGTCCAGCGCGCCGACGTCGATCCCGGCGAGGTCGTGATAGCGCAGCGTCATGCCGCCATTGATGACCATCGGCACGTGCCCTTCGCTTTCGATGACGTCGCCAAAGGGGGCGAAGGCAGCCGCGGTCAGCGGCTCGACTCGCAAGGGCACCGGCGCGTGGGCGGGTGTTGGGCGCACGATCGCCGTCTCGTCGGGAGCAGACACGTTTTTCCTCTTGGTCAGGGTGATGGGGAAGCCGTGAAAGGCGGCTTTCCGAATGGGCTTATCCGACTGGTAATACCAGTAGGGCTAGTATCGCGTTAGCCAGACCCCGCGTCAAGGCACTTAAATTCCGGGTTTACGCTGCTTTTCCATAGCGCGATGCGGACGTATTCTTCGCCATCCATTAGAAATCATACTGGTAATACCAGTTGAACGAAGTGCCACGCCACCCGAGGAGGAAACTGCTGTGTCCCTGACCACTGCCCCATCGCTAGCCCCCGAGCCGGCCGCCGCCAAWGCGGCGGCGGCGCGGGAAAACGCCGTCTACCGCAAGGTTGCATGGCGCCTGTTGCCTTTCCTGATGCTTTGCTATGTCGTGGCCTACCTGGACCGCGTCAATGTGGGGTTTGCCAAGCTGCACATGCTGGGCGACCTGCGGTTCAGCGAGTCCGCCTACGGGCTGGGCGCCGGGCTGTTCTTCATCGGGTACTTCTTCTTCGAAGTGCCGAGCAATATCCTGATGCACCGGATCGGCGCCAAGGCCACCATCTCGCGCATCATGATCATGTGGAGCCTGATTTCGGCGGCGATGGTGTTCGTGCAGACCACCACGCAGTTCTATGTGCTGCGTTTCCTGCTTGGCGCGGCCGAGGCCGGCTTCTATCCCGGCATGATCCTGTACCTGACCTACTGGTTCCCGTCGCACCGCCGCGCTCGCATGGTGGCGTTGTTCATGTGCGCCATCCCGGTGTCGGGCATTTTCGGCGGCCCGCTCTCGGGGTTCATCATGGAGTCGATGCAGGGCGTCGCGGGGCTGCGCGGCTGGCAGTGGATGTTCCTGATCGAAGCGCTGCCTTCCTTGCTGGTCGGCTTCGCGGTGCTGGCCTATCTCGATAACAATATTCGTTCGGCACGCTGGCTGACGCAATCCGAGAAGGAACTGCTGGAGCGCAATATCGCCAGCGAGAACGCGGCGAAGGGTGGCCATATGACCATGCGGCAGCTTTTTTCGGACAGCCGCATCATCAAGATGGCCTGCATCTGCTTCTGCACGGTGATGGGGCAGTACGGGCTGACCTTCTGGCTGCCGTCGCTGATCCGGCAGTCCGGCGTGACCGGCGCGCTGAATATCGGCTTGCTGACCGCCATCCCGTTTTCCGTCGCGGTGTGTTCGATGATCCTGGTCAGCCGCAGCTCCGACCGCATGCGCGAACGCCGCTGGCACCTGATCGTGCCATTCTGCTGCGGCGCCGCCGGGCTGGCGCTGAGTGCGGTCTTCAGCGACAACGTGGCGCTGTCRCTCGCGGCCCTGGCGCTGGCGGCCGGCGGCAGCCTGGCCACCTCGCCGCTGTTCTGGAGCCTGCCCACCGCGCTGTTGTCCGGCGCGGGGGCCGCTGCCGGTATCGCCATGATCAACTCGTTCGCCAACCTGGCCGGCTTTGTCAGCCCTTACATGATCGGCCTGATCAAGGATGCGACGCAGAGCACCAACCTGGCGATGTTCGTGCTGGCCGGCGTGCTGCTCTGTGGCGCGGCGCTCACCTATACCGTCCCTGCGCGGCTGGTTAACAAGTAAGGTACGGCATGGCCCGGTCCATGCCGCTGGCCACAGCGCTTTGCACAGGCATCGGCGAGCTGGCAGATCGAGCATTTGCGCGACGCAATGGCTCCGCTCTGCATGGCGCAGGCGGCGCTCCGGGCAAGGCGCGGCGGCGCCGCGCCATCACAAGGTGGACCGGCAGCGCGATCAGAAGCCCGGAGCCGGATTTTCCGGAATCTGGTTGCGCAGGCTCAGGTTCATCACATTCCAGCCGCGAATCGCTGCAATGGCGTAGGACAGCTCGGCGATTTCGTTCTCGCTGAAATGCTCGCGCAATTCGGGATAGACGGCATCCGTGTCGTCGCGGTGCGGCAGCGCGTTGACGGCTTCCGCCCAGGCCAGCGCGGCGCGCTCGCGAGTGCTGAAGAACGGTGCCTCGCGCCAGCCGGCGATGGCATTCAGGTGGCGCGGTTCCGCGCCCTGCTTGATCAGGTCGCGCCAATGCATGTCGATGCAGACGCCGCAGCCATTGATCTGCGAGACGCGCAGGTTCACCATCTCCACCAGCCGGGTCCCTAGCGAGCTTTGCTTGACGGAGGCGGAGAAATTGATCATCGCCTTCAGGTTGGCCGGGGCGAGTTGGAAAAAGTTGATACGTGCAGCAGTCATGATTTTTGCCTTTCAATCCGTTTCGACGGGTCCGGCAGGCGCCCTGCGCGCCTGCCATGACCGTAAGACGGCGGCGGCAACCGGCTTGTGACAGCGGCTGCAATTTTTTTGCTATATATCTTCTCCGGTTCTCTTCACGCCCGGTGTTACCCCTGCGCCGTACCAGTCATTCGCCTGGATGTCACAAAACGCGTTGCCGGAACGTCTGGGGGTGATCTTCTCGCATATGACTTATGGATTCCGCCGAACCTTTCACCGCACTGAAGCCCCGTCTTTTCGGGATAGCCTATCGCATGCTGGGTACCCGTTCCGACGCGGAGGACGTGGTCCAGGACGCCTGGCTGCGCTGGCACGAGGCAGACCAGGCCGAGCTGCGCTCGGCGGAAGCGTGGCTGGTCACGGTCACGACGCGGCTCGCGATCGACCGCCTGCGCGCGCGCAAGAGCGAGCAGGAGAAATACATCGGCTGGTGGCTCCCCGAGCCGCTGGTCGAGTCGCATGAGGACACGCCGGAGGCGGCGGCGGAGTTGGCAAGCGAAGTGTCGGTGGCGTTCCTTTGGGTGCTGGAACGCCYCTCGCCCGACGAGCGGGCGGCGTTCCTGCTACGGCAGGCATTCGATCTGGAGTATGCGGAAATCGCTTCGATCCTCGGCAAGACCGAAGCGGCCTGCCGCCAGATCGTGCACCGCGCCGGTGAGCGCGTGCGGGAAGGCCGCCCGCGCTACGACGTATCGCCACAGGAGCATCGCGAACTGCTGACCCGCTTCATGCAGGCCGCAAGCACCGGCGACCGGACCGCCATGAAGACGATGCTCAGCCCGGATGCCGAGCTGATCAGCGACGGTGGCGGCAAGGTGCCGTCGTTCGGGCGCATCCTGCGCGGCGCCGCGCGTATCGCCGGCGTCTTCTGGTCGCTCGGGCACGCAGAGCCAGGCAAGGTACGCTACCGGCTGGCCCGGATCAATGGCATGCCTGGGCTCCTTCGCTATGTGGATGGCAAGATCGAGTCGGCGCAGTCCTTCACCATCGAGGCGGGCCGCATCACCGCAGTCTATGTCGTGCGCAATCCCGACAAGCTTTCCGCGGTGCCGCCGCTGTAGGCTGTCACGGACCAGGGGGAGGCGATGCGCAATCCTGCGAAAACAGGGTAGTCACTGCCTTTGGCTATCAGCCTTCGGGTCTTTGATCCTGACGTCAGGCGGTTGTGGTTGCCGTTAGATCTCCAGGTAGCGGTCGAGTACAATTTGCCGTCGATCCGGCGCCAGCGCTGGCGCCCGCGGCAATTTCCCTTGCCCTTTGCCATCAACACCATCCAGCGCAGGAGTTTCCATCACCGCCATGGTCACAGCCACCGCCATCTCCGCCAACGCCGCGACCCTCATCCGCGAGTGGATCGAAGGCGGCAAGTATCCGGCCGGCTCGCTGTTGCCCTCACAACGCGACCTGGCCGAGCAACTCGGTATCAGCCGCACCTCGCTGCGGGAGGCGCTGTCCACCCTGCAGGGCCTGGGGCTGGTGGTCTCGCGACCCGGTAAAGGCGTGTATGTGGCCGCCGATGCCACCGACGGCGCGCCGCCGCAGTGGCGTTTCTCGAAATCGCATTCGCTGACCGATATCTACCAGCTGCGCTTCGCGCTGGAAAGCTTCACCGTGGGGCTGGCCGCGGCGGCGCTGTTGCCGGAAGATGTCGGCGCCCTGCGCGAGAACGCCGAAGCCATGCGGGCGTGCATCGATGCGTCCGACTTTACCCAGGCCGCCCGGCTGGATTTCGAATTCCATATGCGCATCATTGCCATCGCCGGCAACCGCGCGATTGCCGATATCCTGCGCAACAGCACCGACGTCATGCAGGAAAGCCAGCGCCTGCCGTTCTACCAGCGCGGCAGCCGCCACGCCACCTACACCGAGCATTGCGCCATCATCGACGCCCTGGCGGCGGGCGACGCCAGCCTCGCGCAGCGCGCCATGTCCGATCACATCGTGCGGGCCGCCCAGCGCGCCGGCGTGCATTTCCCCGCCGGTAGCCGGGCGGATGGCGGGATGGCGCCGGAGCGGCGTCCCGCCTGAATGCCACTGGAAGGCGGCATCTGGGAATTCCCCTAAAGTTTCTCCGCGCGTCGCCGTTACCCAGACGACGAGGCAGGCGAAGTCTACTAAAAAGGGGAGATGCAGCAATGATGGCACTGGCCAACCTGAGCACCCGTATGCGCCTTGGCGCTGGTTTCGCGGTGGTGTTGATATTGATGGCGGCGGCGATCGCGATGGGGCTCAATGCCCCGCCGGACGCGGCGGCCGGGAATGTCGGGCAGGGCGCCGACTCCGCCCGCGCCTGGATGTTCGGGCTCTGGCTGGCCGCGCTGCTGGTCGGCGCCGCCTGTACCCACGGCATTGCGCGCAGCATCGAGCAACCGCTGGGCGAGGCCGTCTATATCGCCGAAACCGTGGCCTCCGGCGACCTCAGCAAGGAATTCGAAACCGAGCGCCAGGGCGAGTTCGGCCGTCTGCTGCGCGGCATGGGCGAGATGGAAGACATGCTCACCGACCTGGTGAGCCGGATCAAGGACTCGACGGATTCGATCACGGATGCCTCGAAGCAGATCGCGGCCGGCAACACCGACCTGTCCCAGCGCACCGAGGAACAGGCCGCGGCGCTGCAGGAAACCGCGTCGAGCATGGGCGAACTGACGGCCATGGTCAAACAGAATACCGAGCGCGCGCACGCGGCCAACGAACTGGCGGCCAATGCCTCGGATATCGCGCAACGAGGCGGCACCGTGGTCGGGGAGGTGGTGGACACCATGCAGGCGATCAGCGCCAGCTCCAATAAGGTGGTCGACATCATCGATGTGATCGAAGGCATCGCGTTCCAGACCAACATCCTGGCGCTCAACGCCGCCGTGGAAGCGGCGCGCGCGGGCGAGCAGGGGCGGGGCTTTGCGGTGGTGGCGGGCGAGGTACGTACCCTGGCGCAGCGCAGCGCCGCGGCGGCCAAGGAAATCCGCGGGCTGATCGGCGACTCCGCGGAGCAAGTGCGCAACGGCGCGGCGCGGGTGGAGCACGCTGGCCAGACGATGCGCGAGATCGTGACCGCCTCCCGGCAGGTCACCACCATCCTCGGCGAGATCGCGGTGGCGTCGGGGCAGCAGAGCGATGGCATCGAACAGGTCAATCAAGCCGTGATGCAAATGGACGCGGTGACGCAGCAGAACGCCGCGCTGGTGGAGCAGGCCGCTGCTGCCTCGTCGGCCCTGGCGGACCAGGCCCACCAGTTGCAGGCCGCGGTGGACGAGTTCAAGCTGGACGCCACGCCAGACGACATGGCATCCGCGCAAGCCCGTTTTGCCGGCGTGCCACGGGGCGCACACGCGTAGGCAAGGCCGTTGTAGTATTTGCTGCGCGTGGAGCGGGGGTGCAGGGCATGTTCGTGTCTTCCCGCCGCTTCCCGCAGCCTTCCGCCACGCGCCGATGATGACGCCTCAGGCGTCATTTTTTTTGTGATGCCGGCGCTCCTTTGCATTTCCATCCTGGCAGAAATCTTTACATTCCCGGCAGGTATTTCCCCGTTTCGCTTTCCCGCAGCCCTTCTCCAGCCTGTCCCTGCAAGCCTGCGCACGGCTGGCGGGCGTCTGTTCCGGCGCTTGCCGTCCCCATCCGCCCCCATAGCCACTATCCTTAATCCGGGCATTGAAGTTGCGGGCCCCTGTTTCGCGACACACCGATCGCGTGGGCTGCCTGTGGCATCGCCCGGTAGGAGATGACCTGTCAGGGCCATTGCGGCCAATAAAAAGGAGTGCTCAATGAAGAAAACCATGAGAAGCAGACTGCTGCCGGGCGTATTGCTTGCCGGCGGGTTCCTGGTCTCGGCCTCTTGTTTTGCGCAGCCGGCCTCCGGCGCCGGCGGTGGGTATCAATACCAGTCGCCGTCATCCAAGGATGCGGGCATGGCTCCGGCCGGCAACAACACGCGCAGCGTGCCGAGCCAATGGAAAAAGGGCGACAAGCTTCCCGCCGAGTACCGCGATCGCCAATATGTGGTGGATGACTGGCGTCAGTACGACTTGCCGCAGCCAACCAAAGGCCGTCACTGGGTCGGGGTGGGCGCGAACTTCTACCTCGTTGCGCCCAATGGCTCGATCGTCGAGGTAGGCGGCGGCAGCTAGGGTGTTTCTGCCGGCGTTTTTGCCCGCTTGACCCAGGGCATCCGCGCAGGGCGCATGCGCCACCGATCCTCAGCGTTCATGACTACGCGCAATGTCCATGTAATCGCCGTCGTCTAAACTCAATCGGGATACAGGCCAGGAGCCGGCCAGGACGGCGGCTGCTGGTGCGAGCCATGCGAGCCTCGAGCCAACGTGTCCGACACCTTGTTTCCTTGCTGTGATGTGGCTGCGTCCGGGCCGGTATCCGGCGCGCGCCTTCATGGGTGCGCCGATGGCTGGGGCCGATGCCTTGCGTTGTTGCGCGCGGCGCGTGCCCCCGCCCAGTTTGTCCCCCACAAAAAGGATAGAAAGATGTCAACTCGTCGTCATTTCCTGAAAGGCATTCCCATTATTGCGGCCGCAGGCGCCCTGGGTGTTTCCCTGGCGTCCCGGGCCCAGGGCGGCGGCCCGATGGTCGATGAAAAAGACCCGCAGGCGGTCGGCCTTGGCTACAAGGCGGATACCACCAAAGTCGATAAAGCCAAATATCCCAAGCATGACGCCACCCAGCACTGCGGCAACTGCCAGCTCTTCCAGGGCAAGGCGACCGATGCCAGCGGCGGCTGCCCGCTCTTCGCGGGCAAGCAGGTTGCCACCAAAGGCTGGTGCAGCGCTTGGGTAAAGAAGGCTTGATAGCGGCCTGATACGGTGAAAGCGGCGGGCGCGCGGTCTGGGTGCGTCCGCCGTTTTCTTTTATCCAGGCGTGCGTCTGCGTGTCCGGTCAAGCGTACATCCAAGCGGCCATTCGCGCGGCTGTTCGAGCGCTCATTTATCCGTCGATTGGCCACTTGGGACGGCGCGCGCGGCGATAGGGCAGTGCGCTCAGGTTGAGCGATACCGAGCCCGGCGCGTCCGCATAGATGACATGGCGGGCGATCCGCGAGAACGCGGTGTGGAAGTGCTGCGCGGACTTGACCACGATCAGCGTCTTGTCCTCCAGCCGGCAGCCAAGCTGCGTGAACACATCGGTATCCAGCGCCTGGGCGCGCAGCGTGATCAGCACGATCTCGATGCCCTCCGCTTCCACCAGCGCCGCGTTTCCCACCGCGGCCGGCGCCCCTGACAGCCCTGTCATGACCATGTCCGGGACCAGCGCCTTTACAGTGCACACCAGGTCGATGGGCTCGCCCGACATCGGGCTGACCTTGCCGCCGATGCGCAGCGGCAGGCGCGCGCCCACGCCGGCGCTAAAGGCAATGCGCACGGCGACGGGATCCCACAGGGGGCCCACCGCCACGTTGCGGACTCCGCGCTGGCGCAGGCGATGCAGCATGAATGTGGCATCTCCCGCGGCACCGCCGCCGGGGTTGTCGGCCGCGTCCGCGATGACCACGGGCGCGTCGCCGTAAGCCAGCGCCTGGTCGATGGCCTCGTCCGGTCCGGGGCAGGCTGGCGTCAGCTGCGCTCGCATGCCAATCAGCTCGTCGGCAAGGCGCCGCGCCAGCCGTTGTGCGGCACCCGCGTCGCCGTCCGCGTACACGAGCAGCCTGGTGCCCATGTCGGGCACATCGCCCCACGGGAAACCATGCGCCACGGAGATGGACAGGATGCCGTCGCGGCCCTCCAGCGCCATCAACCGGTCGACATAGCTCCTGGCCGGCTCCTGGTTGGTCCGGATGGTGACGACCATCTCGCAGTCCACCACCGCCGCCACGGGGGCGATGCGTCCCTCGGCCTGCGCCGCGCAAAAATCCACCAGCTCCAGCGCGCGCTCGCGGATATCGGTGTGCGGATATTCCTTGTAGGCCACCAGCATGTCGGCGTTCGCCACCATGGCATCAGACAGATGGCAATGCGGATCCAGTTCGGCGCCGACCACCACGCCGGGGCCAACCAGCGCGCGCACGCGGGCCAGCAGGTCGCCCTCGCAATCCTCATAGTCATCGGCCACCATGGCGCCATGCAGCCCCAGCACCACCATATCGACGGGGAGCGCCCGGCGCAGGTCGCCAAGCAGTTCGTCGCGCAGCGTTTCATAGGCATGGCGCGTGGTGATGCCGCCCGGCTGCGCGCCGGCGGCCATGCCCTCGATCACTGCCCAGCCGCGCTCGCGGCCACGCTGGCGGGCGGCCCACAGTGGCCCGCTGAATACGGTCATCTCCGGCGGATGCGTGCCGGCGGGATAGTAACCCCGGTCGACGAAAGCATCCAGCGAGGTGGGCAGGGGGGCGAAAGTATTGGTCTCGGTAGCCAGCGAGCCGGTAAAAACACGCATGATCCGCCGGCCTAGTCCGCGGTGGCGCCGGAGGCTTTGACCACCGCGCCCCACTTGGTGATTTCCGCCGCGACGTGCTGGCGCAGCGCTTCCGGCGTACCGCCGCCCGGCGTGGCCACCATGGCAGCGAGCTTATCCCGCGTGTCCTTCTCGCCCATGATCGCGTTGACCTCCTTGTTCAGCGTATCGACGATGCCCGCCGGCGTGCCGGTGGGCACGAACAAGGCGTACCACGAAGTGACCTCATACCCCTTGAGCCCGCTCGCATCGACGGTAGGGATCTCCGGCGCGAACGGTTGCGGGCTCGCGCTGGTGACGGCCAGCGCGCGCAGCTTTCCGCTCTTGATCAGCGGGATGACGGATGGCGCCGTATCGAACATCACCTGCACCTGGCCCGCCATCAGGTCCGTCAGCGCCGGTGCGCTGCCCTTGTACTGCACGTGCTCCATCTGGATGCCCGCCATGGTCTTGAACAACTCAGCCGACAAGCGCGTCGAAGATCCCGCGCCGGACGAAGCGAAGAACACCCCCTTCGGGTGCGCCTTGGCATAGCTGATGAACTCCGCCACCGTGGTCGCCGGCACCGAGGGGTTCACCGCCATGATATTGGGGAAGCGCGTGAGCAGCACCACCGGCGCGAAATCCTTCTGGAAGTCGAAAGGCAGCTTCTTGTACAGCGAGACATTGATGGTGCTGGCGTTGGAACCCAGCAGGATCGTGTAGCCATCGTTGGGCGCGCGCGCCACGCCGGCCGCCGCGATATTGCTGGCAGCGCCGGGCCGGTTCTCCACGACAAAGCTCTGTCCCAGCCTCTCCGACAGCCGGTTAGCCACCAGCCTGGCCACGGCATCGGACGAACCGCCGGGCGCATAGCCGACCACGATCTTGACGGGTTTGGCCGGATACGAAGGATCCTGTGGCGCGGCGGCTGCGTGGTGGCAGATCACGCCCAGGGTCGCGGCTGCCAGGATTGAAGCGAAGGGTTTCATGCTTGTTTGCTCGAAAGGGGAACGTGGTCTGCCGTGGCAATCGAAATCAGCGCGCTGTATCGACTGGCAACCGGGCGAATTTGCCGCAGGCACATTATTCGCAATTCCAGCCCCCCGAATCAATGTAAGCTTGTCGGAATTTTGTTGCCTATTTGGCAACGGTTTTTTCCCCTTCACCCAAAAATTGGGGAAGGGAAAAGCCATGCATCACCAGCCGCGGCTAGCGAGCGGAGATAGGAGATAGGAGACAGGAGACAGGAGACAGGAGACAGGAGACAGGAGACAGGGTTTGAGACCCCGAAGAGCCGAGAAATTTCAAGGACACGCGCTGTCGTCAGATCACCGATTCGGTGTAGCCGTGTGGAGCGCCCGCAAGGGCGGGCCACACCAACCCGCGATGCGAAGCGAGCCGTGAAGGTGTACCAGGCCGTATGGGGCGCCTCGGGATCCGGCGAAAAGAGCGGAAAAGAGGGACCCATGTTTGAGTATCGCCTTAAGGCGATGCGAGTTTGGGTCCCGGCCGCTCTTTTCGCCGGATCCCGAGGGGGTGTCGCCCCATCCGG
>NZ_JBFTNE010000138.1:0-16046 GCF_056397325.1 Cupriavidus sp. 05N39 | reverse complement strand
ATCATCTGGGACGGCGCAGCGCAGCACAAGAGTCGCATCGTGCGCGACTACCTCGATAGCACTGGTGGGGCAGTGCAGATGGCCTTTGTCCCGCCCTACAGCCCGGACCTGAATCCAGTGGAGTATCTCTGGGCCTGGCTCAAGCGCCACGCCCTGGCCAACTTCTGTCCACACTCGCTCACCGAACTCAAAACGACCGCCCGCAATCGGCTGCGCAGCGCACAGCAACGCGCTAGCATCATTGCCGCGTGCTGGAAGCAGGCCGAGTTGTGGTGATGTCATCATTTATACAAGGATCAATAGCTCGTGGATCCGGTTAAAGCGAGCCGATCTCCGCAGACCCTGCACACCGCTCTCCCTATGCCCCTTCGACGGCGCAACTTCTAAGAAATCTGCCGCCAGAGATGGTCTTGATGTGCTCCAGCCCCGCTTGCGAGTTGCGCAGTAGCACCTGGAACGACTGGTCAGGAAAGCCGTTAAAGACGAGTGTTAGCGCCAATGCGGTATCTGGCCCATTTAGTGGTTGCTCGGAGGCGATCAACTGGCTCATCTTCCATCGGTTTGCGAGATCTTTCATTCCAATCTCCCTAACTCTTTTATAAACATTGTGGGACCGGTCACTTTCATACGTGTCGGGGTTCTCACCAATTGACCGATAGGCACGTTGTCTGATGTTCGTCGCTGCGTTCAGTTGCTCGCTCAGATCGAGCGCGCAACTTAGTCGTATCCACGGCCGCATTTGC
The DNA here is from genome assembly GCF_056397325.1 of Cupriavidus sp. 05N39. Classification (NCBI taxonomy): domain Bacteria; kingdom Pseudomonadati; phylum Pseudomonadota; class Betaproteobacteria; order Burkholderiales; family Burkholderiaceae; genus Cupriavidus; species Cupriavidus sp. 05N39. The sequence goes on along the minus strand of NZ_JBFTNE010000138.1, from coordinate 15,303 downwards.
AGTGCTGAGCCCGAATGGCTCTCCAGCCCATCGATCTGGAATCTGACCGTAAGACCGGTCACCGGCTCTGGTACACCGAATTGCCCCTTGCCTGTTTTCGACGCCTCGAGGCCATCACTCACTTTGGCAAGAATGAGGAGCGCCGCATCTTTTCCGCTGACGCGAGCGACGATGGGCGCCATGTCAACGAACCCCTCCTCTGCGGAGACCAGAAGAGGGAGTACCTCAGGCTTCGGGTGTGGTGCCGCCCCAGAAAGCGGCATTCTCCATACCTTCAGTTGTGGCGGGTTTTCCGGTGTCTTTCCATTCTCCACCCGAGTCAGGTCGACCTCGTCCCAGCTCAGTCCAATTAGTGCCGTGCCCGCCTCGTGCCCCAGGCGAACGAGCGAGAGCGGTTCGTCAGTTTCCTTGGCGTCGAGCGAGAACCGGACGGTCTTGCCAGTACCGTCGTTGCCCAGGGCCTGACGCGCCACCACCAGACGCATCTGATAGTCGCTGCCGGTCTTGTCGTTCATGTAGTGCGAACCGGAGCGATCGATACCTACGCCCCGTGCCAAAGTCCAGACGTGTGTGGCTTGACCAAGCCAGTCCTTCTCAAGCAGCAGATCGTGCGACAGGAAACGATAAGTGTTGTACATCGGCAATGTGCCGTTCAGGGCATAGTCCAGCATCTTCAATTGCCCACCCAGGTTCCGCTGCACGATCGTGACCGCTATCCCCTTTTCCCCGTTTGCAAGGGAGCCCCGGTGGTCTAGTGATACCAGAATGGCCTTGCCGTCGACGTTTGCGAGTTTGTGCACGGAGGTGTCCGATGCGCTTTTGCAGCGACCTGCATCTCCATCCCAACAGTCGCGCGGACCATTCTGCATATCGTCAAAGGAAAATGCCTTGAGACTGGTATCACCAAAGGAGTCTCTCGCCAACGAGACGAGGCTTGGAAAGCCCTTGACATCCAACAAGACCGGCGGCGTAGCGATCCGTCGTTCTGGAAACGGCACAGGCGCAGTGCCTTGGCCCTTCAGCGTAGTCGCCTCCGACCGGCTCGTAACCAGCGCCTTCACTTCCACCATATTTCGCTTGATGAAGAACGTGCGAATGCCAAGGTCTTCGACAGTCGGGGCGTTCATACTCTGCGGGACGGCTCGGCCAACCACATAGTTATCGGCGCGTGCCGGCATAGGATCGTACTCGAAGTAGGTAGAGCGCCCAGCGGGCTGATAGGAGCCGGCTCCCCCAAGCACAACACCGAGCAAAACCTTCTTGGCCTGCGTTTCGCAGTCGGCAAAGGCGTCGTCGCTCGCCTGGCTGGATTCGGAGACCTTTGACTTATTCGGGTCATTGATTTGTCGACACAAGCGATAGGCGGATTCCTGCAGCATAGTGTCGCAGTCAGCCTGCGAATAGCCATAAGTGGCATAGCCGTGGCGGTAGCAGAAGTCGTGCATGACGCAGGCTTGGCGGAAGCGTAGGCTAACAGGAGCATGATCCTTTTCGCGTTCGAAGGCCGGGCCAGCGAGTGGCGGAATCGAACAGTTCAATCCCCGGCCACTCCCACCGAGAACGGCTTCGGTTGCGCTGGACGGGAGATAGACGGAAAACGTCGATGGAGCCTCCGTCTCTTGCGGCTCCACGAGATCAGGATAAACTTTATTGGCTATCCAGCCGGTGAATGGACTACAGCCCTGTATCACTGCCAGCACTGCAGCCGCAGCACAGAATGCCAAAAATGTCAGCCAATACCGAATTTTCCTCGTGTGGTGTACCTCCCCCTCCTTAGCCACTATAGGTTGCACACTCATGCGTTTCTCCCCTCTGGTAAGCACATGCGTCAAAGCTCAATGTAAGTACAGTCAGCACCACGACGATTTTTCCATCCCGTCAAATTGATCCACATGTGAACCAAATAAAGAAGTGTTAATAGGCGAAACTGATTTACCAAGACATCGAACCGAGCCTGGATAAATAAATTATCATTATCGTAGCCGTTTATTATAGTATTCCCACCGCTTCAGGTTCCGTCGGCGAGAACGAAGGTTCCAATAATTGGCTGGACAATTTTCCACACTAGCCGAACAACCAGTGACACTGGATTCATTGAGTTTTATCTTGGTTAAAGCCACGTTAGGACTTTCCAGAGAAAAAATACGTACAATGCAAATGCGACCACACGGCCCGATTGATTCCAGATTCCTGTGACGGGCCCGAGAATATTCATTCCAACAAAAGCGACCAAACACACACCTCCGAGAACCAGGATCGGTGCAACGCGCCCAGCCAAGGCTATCGGCCAGAAACGTCTCATCGCCAGCGCCTCCCTTTGAGGTTGTGTACCGTCCAACACAAAGCGCGCGATACTTCGCCAATTCTTTTCGTCTAGCGCGGCAGAATGACAGCCTCGTACAAACTCCGACTGGAATAGACCACCGCTGTTATCCATCTCCAAAAATCCGTCATGGCCGGCGCTGCCGAGATCCTGCCAACGGAGGACTTGAAAGGTGCGAGGAAAGATGGCCACGACCCAGTCARCCGTAGCCACGAAGTTCAGCACGCGCTCTACACGACCAGATCTGATCAACCGCGCCCAATCGTAGTCCGTCCGAACCACGCTACCCGCAAATGCGATGTTCTTGAAGCGTACGCTCGGATAGGTCTCCAGCGCCTTGGCAAGCATGTAAGTTCCGTGGCTATGTCCGACGTAGGAAAAATCCGCCTTTGGATAAAGCGCCTTGTTCTCCGCGTAGCGATCCATTAACCATTCGACACGGCGCTTACGCACGTTCGGCAAGAGAAACGGCAGCATCGCGAAATAGCCGTATGTGGACGTCTCGGTTTTGACGATCCTCTTCTGCGATAGCATCGCCATCGCCCGTCCGCGGTCACGTTGCCGGTTTCGTTCGCGCGCCAATGCGACCACCCGGCGAGCGATTTTCTGGGTCCAGAACCCCTCGTCGCGAATGCCGTGAATGACAAACACGACATCAGTGACCGATTCGTCCGGTTTGGGCAATCCGTGATCACTAGGCAGAATCGACAGGCGATCGAGTTGCTCGCGCGATGCGGTGGCAGCCGTGGCAATGACCCTGCGCCGCCGGCGGCCCACGGGGGTGTCGTCGGCCGTAATAACATCCACATGGCCGGACTGAGGCACGTCGAGATAGAAGAAATCCTCGCCTGCGACCAGATCGATATTGTCCTGAGGAGAAACGATGTCGTCAATCGATCCAAGCAACTGAACCGTGACGGCGGAGCCGAGTGACTCGGCCCCGGCGCGTCTACGCATGGCCATCCATTGAAGGCGCAACTGTGTGAGAAACGGTGCGCCTCGATGCACCGAAAATACCAGCGGTCGCTTTCTTCCTAGCCTCGCCGCCGTCAGGATGTTTCCCATCAGAATGCCGAGTTTCCACTTGACGGCATTCACTAGTGAGAGATGAGACGAGATTGACCATCCGCGATTCATTGCCGCGATCAGTACGATCCGGCTGACCCGCGATGCCCATGGGCGTGCTTCCGCGCAGTCCTTCCCATACTCTAGAGGAACACCGTCGCATTCACCGCACGCATAGATATAGGCTTTTCTCGCCAGCAACGCTCCCATACTATGACCTATGAGTACGATTTCCCCGATACAATCGCCTTCCGCTTGCCAGATACGGTCTATCATCGCGATGATCGTCTTTGTCAATTCGCATGGTTCGACAAATGAAAACATGCCCACAGGCAACGCCGGTGCGAGAATAATCGGCTCGGGCTTGTCACGCTTCTGCCACGCTTCACGCACGGTGTCGCAAACGTACCGCAGCTTTCTGGGTGAGCTACCCGCGGCGTGCAGCGCCACGATCAGATCGCGTTTGGGCTCTTGATTCTCTTGATGGTTCGGCATCTTCACCTCCAACTCGACCTGCCTGCGCGTTATACGGGCGATCGCCGAAGTCGTCGTAGCAGCGCAAGCTGCCCCCGAAATGGCCAGTTCCTGGCGCGCCTATCGCGAGTCAGGCGACGGTCGATACCAAGTTGGTGGTAGCTGGCAGCTAGGACGCGTCCAAGACGCCATGCCTGATTGCCGATGACGGTGGAGAAGCTTGAGTCAGGCAATCAAACTGTCGTCTCGAACATGGCCTGCCAAAACRCTGCCGGCGCTCCCATCCAGTGCCAGAAACCATACCCCTCAAGACGTCAAACGGCATGGCCTCGCATTCTGGAAGCGATGATCACTGCAACGCCCCCCTTTGGCGCGGTCCTCCTTTATCAATAGCAACCGGCACTTCATCGTAAACTACGGTTACAGCTATCGGCATGCGTCAAGCGACAGCAGATGTCTTGGCGGCCTCGGTACGCGCGCGGTTTGCTTCGGATCCGGACCACTGCGCTCAATAACCAGCTCAATCTTAATCATTGTAAAGCGAACGGACGCCAGCGTACCCCCGGGAAGCTCATGTCCGATTCTCCATTAGCACGATAACACCACCACTCTTCGAAAGATGGCCAGAAGGCTCCTTCTCATAGCGCGAGAGGCCGACGGAATTGCTAACGTTGCCGCCAACGGCTAAGACGAAATCCGGACTTACGCTGACCACAATGTCCGTGTGGCTCTTGAACGAGTCCGAATGCTCCGCATCCTCGAAAGTGCGAGGATTCTCCCTCCATTTTCCGACGACGTCGCCAACTTGAGGAATTCCGTCAAAAATCTGCTTTCCCCAGAATGGTGCGTCCTGTGACTGAGCCTTGTTTTTGACGATGGCGTCGTGAATGTATCGCGAGTGCGCTGACGCGAATTTGAAGTTCTTGTATTTTACCGCTGATTGCGACGCGTTTCTCACCATGAACGAGATAGCGGCCGCCGACCATGGGATATCCGTATCCTTGCCGTCCAAGTTCTGTCCGATGGCCGCCCACATGTCGCCAATGTACTTGAAGAACGGACTGACGTTCTCCTGCCCCTGCCCGCGCCTGAACCGAATCCACTCCTTGATTGCTTGCTCGACGAGCGCTTCGCGCCCCTCCGACACYGGATCTCGCAGAGAGGCTTTCGGCACAAAGCCAGTGGCAGGCTGAGCAGCGATTTCCTGCTTTACGAAGCCATTCAGAGTTACTTGCCCTTCTTGATTCACGTCGACCCGCAGCCATCCATTGCCGGTTTCATCAACAACATCCACTCGCTGACCAAGATGTAACACCGCCATGCGATTCGCCGGCGCAACCTCAGGCTCGGAACGTAAGTTTAGCGCTTCCACATCTACGTATCTTTTCATGGAATAGCCTCCATTTGTACACGGCAGAGGTGCTACAAGGGTGCGCACTGCGCCGCAGCATCGAAATTAACCTCACGAAAGCGCCAGGCGCAATGCCGGCGACTATTTCATTGCAGGCCGCCTGTCTCGCTCAACCGGAAAATTGGAAAAGGTAGTGATCGGCGAGGCGGGCAATATCCGATGCATGATCGGTTCCATTGATACACCGCCGCGCATTCGCGAAATCTGCCGTACTACCGTGGATGTACTCAGTAATTTTGTGTCCGGTAAATGCTCCGGTCTTGAAGCCGTGGCACAATATGAACAGTGCACTCGCGGCGTTCAACGCCAAATCGGGATCCTCGACCATGTCGATCGCAAGGAGCTCGCTGTACCGCTCGTAGTTGTTCTTCCAGGTGAGCTGGACGTAGCCGCGCCCATAATAGGGGAAGTACCGCAGGTTCTTTTTACGCCAGCTTTCGCTCAGCCAAAACGCCTCTCGCACTGGCCGGAAGGTCTTCGCCGTCTCCCATTCGACGGTAGCCACGATGTATGCGGCCTGCTCCGGTGAACCAATGCCTTGTGCAAGGCATTCCGAACGAATGGCCTCGATCGTTTCTTCACGCGTGGATAGGTCATGCCCCTCGACGGTCAAGCCTGCGAGCTTTTCCTCGAGCGCCTTGACGGAACCCGGCCCTATCCAGCCAGGCTTGCCTTCGAACACGTCAGTCTTGAACTCCGCCCAGGCCGTCCGGGTCTTCGGTCCGATCAAACCATCGATAGCACCCACTGGATAGCCTAGTATCGCAAGCGCGAGTTGAAGTTCCTTGAGATCCGGCTCGCCTAGCGTCTCGATGGGGGCGGGATCAACTATTGCAGGAAGAAGATTGAGCTTCACCGGATTACCTCCGATTTATTGACTCGCCGCAGTGGCCTACTGCCGTTGCAATTGGGCACGCACGTCTTGAATCGCGCCAAGTGCCTTGTCGAGTGAGGCTGTCAGTTCCCTGTCGGTCCCGGTCTTTAGAACATCGCGCAAATCCTTGATGGCGCTCAGCCCCTGGTCGAGTACGGTTAGCACTGAGCGCACCCGCCCCAGACGAAGTGTCGCTGCCTCCTCTTGTGCACTCGCGGTGGCCGCCTCGAATGTCTTATTTAGCCGCGCAAGCTCCACGTTACGCGCGGCAATATTTTGTAAACGCTTCTCTATGGTTTGCTCAAGCAAGCCTGTAGCCGCTTGCGCTGCAATATTGTCTAACGCATGGACGCGTGCATCGTTTGGAAACGACTCTTCGATGAAATCGGTGAGCCGATCAACAACTTCTAGGCGGGGGCCAAGGTCGTCGTCTTGAGCCGCCTTTTTTGCGTCGTCAAGCACCATGCGCAACTTGGCGGTCCACTCATCCTCGCTTGGATCATTCTGACTCTCGTTCATTGAGACCTCACTGCGATTATCAAACGCCGAATGTTGACCATGGATGCCTCCAACGCGGCCGGATCCACGGCACCCCCGCTGGCCACCGCGCGCAGCAACGCGCGATGGCCGTCCGCCCAGTCAACGATCGCCTGCCTGACGTTGGCCACAAGTTCCAGTTCTTGCTTCAGCCGCTCGGCGTTGGCCTGTTGTTCCGCATACATAGGGGCAAGCTTTACTTTCACGATTTGCTCAACTCGGTCGATCCGCTCAATTTCCTTCTCATTCGGCGGTACCTTCTCATTCGGCGACTTCATCGGTCTATAGAGTTTGCGACGAGTGGACTCTAGGTATTTGAGGTACCCTGTGTCATCCTGATATTCCTGTTGCAGTGCCAGCTTAAGCCTACGGGCTCGGTATGCCAGAGGCGGTAACGTGCCGATCTCGACAAGCTGCTTGTCCACCTCGGATGCAATGCGCTCCACTGCGGGCTGCATGGCCGTCAATACCTCCTTTAGCGAGGACTTCGCACGGGCCGCGGCGATGTTGCCATAGATAAATGCAGCTGCGTCGGTCATGACTGCCACCCCCATCGCTTGCGGCAGGACTATGCCTACGCCCTGTGCCAGTCGCTCGCCAGCACGGGCGACCGCTTGAGCGGCACCGCTTCCCTCCTTTCCAGCGCTCACGATCTGTTCCAGCGACTCGCTGTACTGCATCATCGCCGTCGCCGATTGAACTGGCTGCTTCCACTCAGCCCGCAGCTTCTTCGCACGATCGTCTTCGCCAGCCTGCTCGAGATCGGCAGCAATCAGAGTTCCAGTCTGTATGACACCGGTGCGTAGTTCCGCACTGGCTTTTACTAGGCGACTTGCATCGGGTGGCGAAGCGCACCCGCCGATGGATAGCAGCGTGCATGCTATCAACCCAGTGACGATACGCTTGGGAGCCCCCATCGATGCCAAAGTGAACGGCATGCTCACTACCCACATCATAGGTCTCCTTACAGGTCCCTGCGGCTCAAGAAGTGCGGGCCGTGGGCGCTGTCCGACCTCCCTCTTAAAGGGAGGCAATGACAAGCCGAATACGGAATCGCGCGCAACGCCTTCGTCTGGGGCAGAGCGGTGTCACGCAAGACGTGTCCCACGACATCCCAGCGGGCAATGACGGTCCCGGGCTCGGCTCAACACCAACCCGTCTGGCCGTGATTGCAACCACCTTATCGACCGTCGCCACAATCTGGCGCAAGGAGGTCGACTTCGCCTGGCTATCAGTCGCCATATGGCCTCCTATTCTTCTTCTAGAGTACGTGTAGTAGGCGATCGCTGGGCCGGAAAGACGCCGACCCTAACCCATAGTCAAGGCGATCCCGGCCCGTCTTGTTATCACCCAAAAGATCTATGCGATTTGTTTAAGACAGTCTTTAATTTCTCTTACTACACACATCGACAAGCCCCATTCGTGGGGCACCCACGCAATCAGTGGGCCGCTTTCATTCTGGTCCGTGGGTAGGAAACCGCGCTAGACCGTGGGCTTCCTATGCGGCAAGGCGGCGATCGTCTGCCGCGGCGATGGAGGGATAGCTGTTCAACGTGCGGCCGGAGCCGGTCGTTGAGCACGGCCGACTGGATATGTAGGAGGCATCTCGGAGCAGCCAACGAGGGGGCGTCCGCGCTGCGTGCGGAAGCCCGCAAGGTCCGGACCACTTTGGCTGCGATCGACATGAGTGCGTCGGCCCGGGATTGGATGGGCGAGGAAAGCTGGGAGCCGTGTCCCGAGCAGCCACTTGTGGCAACGGCGAGGGACCTCTTAGTCGGTCATGGCCACCGGGTGACCCCGTCCTTGGTAGTCGGAAGGTATAGGCTTCCATACTGCGGGCGCCTGGATAGGGGCATCCTCACCACCGGTCCCATTTGGCATTAGGTAGGACGCAGCTCAATCAATGCTACCGCTGTTGGACTTCACACGATGTGCCGGCCGACATCCCAAAACATCGATTCGAGGTGTTCTTCCACCACACTATGGTCTCGATTCATGCCTCGCAGCGTGAGGCTGGCAGGCCACGCGCTAAAGCGCCACGGCCTCGATCTCCGTTYTGACGTCATTAGCAACCGGCACTTTATTGCACTGCAAGCGTAGCGGAATAGCCGGAGCGCACGTCCTCGTTCCTCAACTTTTCCTTCCTAACTATTCTGCAATGAAAGGAATAGTGTAGTGTCCCAATAGGATTGTCATCCTGGCGAAGCCACAGCATCCAAAAAGCCACAAACGAGCAGGACGCAGAGGTAAAATTTCACCCGATTGAGGTAGTACTTTTGGTGGAGCAAAAGAGTTAAAAAATTACATTTGTTGACGAAGACCACTGCGACCGCGCTAAACCTAATCGGTAAATTGGGAGCTGGTTATTGAGCACGGCGGCCCGGATCTGCTGCAGATTGTGCGCGTGCCGAGGCCGTCAGGCCATTTTCTGCCGTTTGACGAACTGCTTGCCGACCACCTTCGGCTGACGTCGGACGACTGCCCCCGCTGCCTGCCAAGCAGGGACTGCCTCATAAATCTCAATTGAGGGGCGGCCCGAGTGTGTCACGAACGCAAGGTCTCGTCTACGTTCGTCACACACCCTGCGACGTTCAGGAGGTTGCGATACAGTCCAGATATCCGTCAAACGCGATGCCGTCACCGACAATTGCGCCGATATTTGGCGTGAACATGAACTGCCTTCTGTGCGATCGGCCTGCGATGTCGGCACCGCCTCGCAGCAGAAGCGCCAGCAACGCCTCTCCCTTCGCGGCCTGCAACTCGCTCAGAGACAGTCGACATTGCGCCGCGCGGGCTTGTGATTTAAATTACCTTTACATCAGATATATCTAAATTCGCAAAGCAACCGTATACGACTTCTGGACGAGTGAAATCCGCCACGCTGGCGCTATTGTTAATGAGTCTTGGTGGGTCTTGTCTCGTCGCATAAGGCCCGACATCCTTCCGTGATTCACGATAGCGGAGATGCGACATGAATACCCCAACCTCCGTCCCGGCTGGAGATTCGACGGCGGGCGAAAATCCGAACGCTTCTTGCACGCAAAAGATCGTCGTTGCGATCCACGGCATCGGCAGTCAGTTGCGAAGTGACACCGTAAGATCCGTGGCCAGTCAATTTGGCGCGCGCTACGCTCCAGCGCTACCGGTTATGCCACTCGGCTATTTTGATATTGCAGGCGTCGGGCAGATCGATGTCAGGCAACTCGATTTGCCCGAACGCAATGGCGGCGCATCGACGGCCGCCAATGACTTGCATGCGCTTTACTCGTCGCTGAGCTTTGGCGAAGTCTATTGGGCGGACATCCCCCGCAAAGTGGTCAAGGAAGAAGACAAATTGGAAGAGGGCAAAGCGTGGGGCTTGTCGATTGTGAGCCGTGTACAGGCGGCGTACATGCGCGACGTGAGGCAAGGCAAGCTTGAACCCGCTGATTTCACCCTCGTTGCCGGCGTGGTAGACGAGATGGTCGAGACCGTCGCCGTGATGCAGAACCTGCTCTTCGTTGCAGAAAAGGCCGGGTTCTTCAAATTCGACCTCGGCCCCGTTCTGCGGGATTATGTCGGCGACGTTCAACTTGTCGCCGATTTCCAGTATCAGCGCGAGGTCATTATCTGCCGCTTTCATAACGTGATGCAGCAGATTGTCGCGCGGGGCAAAGAGCGGACTGGCAATCTACCGGAGTTGTATATCGTGGCGCACAGCGAAGGCACTGTCATCAGTTTCCTCGGCATACTGGAGGCATTGTCCGCCGTATCCAGGCGCAATCCCGACGATAATGATCACGCGGTGGGGACAACCTGGATCGGCTGTCTACGCGGATTCATGACGATAGGGTCTCCCATCCACAAGCACATTCTGCTCTGGCCGAAGCTGTGGGAAAACATGCAGATCAAATGCCATCGGCAAAATAAAGGCGTTCTTCTGGAACGTCAGGACGGCACCACGCTGGAACTTCCCCAGCCTATCAAATGGCGCAATTACTACGATTTCGGAGATCCGGTAGGGTTCGAACTCGATACTGCGCGCGAGTATATGAAACTGAAGGATTGCGAGGCTTTCGAGTTTGATGAGTCCCACGACTATGGCTTCAGCCGCTATTGGCTGCCGGGCAAGGCGCATACGGACTACTGGACGGACAAGGAGGTGTTCGGCCATTTCATCGATAACGTTGTGCTCGGCAAGGATGTCAAAGGACCGAAGTCTCGGCCCCTGAGAAGCTTCGTCAGTACGGGCGTTCCATATCTGCTCAGTTTTTCCCTGCATTTGCTTGCCGTTTTTGTCCTCTACAAGGCACTGGCGCCCGTGTCAAAGCCAGAAACGCCGCAGCCCGTCAGTGAATTCCTGACTCGCTCGGTGTTCGCGCTTGCCTGCCTGTTGATGGGGGCAACAGCCGCCGCGCGTCTACCGAGGCTTGTCAAGGCAAAGGGCAAGCGAACCAGCGCGTGGCTCCGGTGGCGGCTACTTTCGCTTGGCATGTTCGCGCTTGGCGCGGCAATCTGCTGGCTCTTCCTGCCGACGGACGTTGCGCAGTTTCTGTCCCCACCCTCTGCGCACATAATCGGGTGGATCGTTTCGCCCAGCGACGGCGCCAGAAAACTGGCCTTCATCGCGGCTGGCGCCTGTATCGCCGTCAGCGGATGGTTGGTGCCACGCCGGCCACGTGTGGGCCGCCGCCTCCTGGTATTGATTGGCGCCCTGCTGGTCGGAGCAATCGTCACTGTGCGTATGTGGGATGCTGCGGACCAGCCGTTCTGGCCCGTGGTTCTCGCCGGTGCGTTGTTTCTCTACGCGTGGTGGCTTGCAATTTTGATCTTTGATCTGGCATTCGTCTGGCACCGCTACATTCGCCACTCGGTCGCGCTTGGCACACTGCGTGCGTGGCGCGAAAGAAAGGCAGATGCGGAGCCGCTACCGCTTATGCAGGGTGGGCTGCGCGCCGGGAACACGAGACCGCAGCCTGAATAGGGCTGCCAGAAACCCGTTTCCCGCATGCCTGTCGCGCGCGGACTACGAAGCGTGGTCTACGTGGACGCTTCCTTCCGTTTTACCGGCTGTTTCCGCCGATTCGGCTTCCCACTGTACGCCGAGCGGGGCGAGCGTTACCGATTCGCGACGCTGATTCACGGGGTACGTTGCCCGCCCTACGCCGGTTCGAAGAAACGCAATGTCACGTTCGTCCGTCTTTGTGCGCAGGAAGTTGAGTTGTTTGGGGTCTGTTGCGTATTCCTGGCTATAAGGGTATAGGCGGTATCGAATTCGATATAGTGTGTGGAGCATCAAAGCACGGCGCCCGGATAATGCTAGTAGCGGTGCTGGCACGGTTCGCGAAAGTGCCATAAATATGTGCGCCATCGCACGTTCGTCTTCAGGTATTGCGTGCAAGCATATATTCCCCTCGTTGGGGCGCGGGCGCGGCGCGGGACCGCCCTCTAGACTTTGACCGAAGGGCATGACCTCCGGAGCGGTGCTTGAGCGTCGCCGCCGTCAATAGTTAGCTGAGGAGATGCGATGTGGCAGCTCTCCCTAGCTGGCCCTCCCTTGCTGTCCCGCCGATCCTGCGCCACGCGGTGGCGGTATTGGCAACACCACCACCGTGGTCTTCAACCCTTTTCGATGGCTTGACCGCCATCCCCGGCGGCACGGCAATTTCAAGAGAGATCTGACCCGCATGACACTGAGCGACCTGAGCGGACCTGTAGAGATCGTATGAAAACCGACACACCTCCAACCCGGACTTCACTGTGGCGGAAGCGAGACTTCCCGTGCATCGCTAGCGTTCGAGCGTTGCGCAAAAACAGAAAAAAGGCAGCTACGATGGCCACTCAAAACAACAGCCAGGAAGACCGACAGCAGGCCTATCAACAACACCTGGTTTCGCTGGTCGAGGATGCACGCAAGCTGCTCGCATTCGCCGCTGCAAATGCCAAGGCTATAGAGAGCGAAATCCGTGACCCTCTCTTAAAAACGGCAAAGTCCATTGCTGCAGGGACGCAGTGCATCGAAGATGAGCAGGCATTCTTCAAAGCGTACGAGGCATTGACCGTCAGGACGGCGCCCGTTACCGTGGATACGCTGGAGGCATCAAAGACTAGGCTACCCGAGCTTATGAGCCTGTTTTCGCGTGAAGGGCGTCGTGAGTGGAACAAACTGACACTTGGGCGCTATATCAATGTATTCATCTTCGTGTTTGTGTTACTCGCTACCGGCGTCACGCTCGGCTATAACGCGGTAGGCGCGACCGGATTGCAAAAATATGCGGAACTTGGGGACAGCGAGCGCACAGCGGACAAGGCGGCGCATGCCGGCAAACCGGAAGCGCTGCTCCGTAATCGCATTGAACAGGAGATACTGGTTACGCGTCTCTGGAATTGGTCTCAACTACCGTGTGAGAAAGAAGCTAACTTCCTTTTCAGTATTCTTTGCTCCAAAATTGATGATGGTACAATGAACCCGCCTAGCTCAGCGGGCGAGAAGATCCTAGCCGCGCAAGCGGTAGCAGCCCGTCTAAGCGGCGTCTACCTTCCGCTCCTGCTGGGCTGGCTCGGTGCTCAAGCCTACATCCTGCGAAAAATGACGCGGGAGATCGCGGAAAACGCCTTGGCGCATTCTTCCTCCATACACCACATCGCCCGAGTCGGGCTCGGCGCGCTGGCAGGCTTTGCATCCGTATGGCTGCTCACGCCGGAGGCAGTGGGTGGCGCCATATTCAAGACGCTCCCGGCATGGGCACTTGCTTTCGTTGCGGGCTACGGCATTGAACTCGTATTTTCGTTCATGGATAGGATCATCAACGCGTTTGCGTCCAAGTCGGCGTGACCCTCTCCCGGTATGTGCGACGCTCTCGTCTTTGTTTCACCCAAGGCTTGTCCGTTGCGTGATTGCGATAGGCGGCGGTCGGTCAATCCACCCAAGATAAGCATCAGCAATTAGGCATCAACAAGCCTTATATGCAGCATGTCGATGAGGTTTGTGGCGAGACGGACGAGGCTTGGCGCGATCCGGCCGCACGCGATGGATACGTGTTGCGATCACGGCCAAGGTCTCATTCAGAGCGGCCTTGGCCCAGCGCAAGCCGAGCAGCGCCGCCGACAGGACAGGTTTGAGGGCGGTGATGGCGTAGGCACGGTTGATCCGATGCTCCGAGCCAATCTCATATTCCTGCGCGGCGGTGAGGCAGCACAGGGCGTGGAGGTTGTCGCTCAGGATTTTGGCGCCGAAGTCCTGCCTGGCAGCCAACTGCGATAGGCCTGACAGGTGTTCGAGAGCCATGCGGTGTTTGAGACGTTTAAACGCCTCCTCCAGGCGCCAGCGCTGATGATAGAGATCGCGGAAGGTGGCAGCCGGATATCGGTGCATGTCGAGCAGATTGGTGATGAGCACGCGCACCTTACCGGCTGGCGAGATCTGCCGGATCAGCCGAACGGTCTGCGGGGAAGCCGCACACTCATAGTCGCGCGCGTCAATGCGGGCTGGAGCCGGGAGCGTAGTCGACATTGAGTCTAACGTCCTTGTGCACAACTGCGCGGCGCAGCGCGTCATCGCCCAATTGATCGAGAGCGGGATGGTTGCCGCTGCTCTGCTGGCACCACATTGAGGGGTCATCGTACTTTGCGTGCGTGTATGTCGACTTCCATGATGAACCTCCACATGTCAGGTTGATGCCGACAGTGTCCCCCGAAGGGAGGCGTCGGGTCCATCTCAGTAAAATCTGGCGGTCTGGCCGTGAAATCTGTTAAGAATCAAACAGTTGGAAAGTTACTGGCTCCAAGTAGCCCTCATGGCCGAAAAGCCTTACTGCAAGCCGAATTCGGAGCGGTCACCGCCAGATTTCGCACGCAAAGTACGATGATCCCAGAATGGCCACAGTGGTCGGGTCGAGCGGCCTGTCAGAATTGATCGAGTACATGTTGAAGTCTTCTTTGCGGATTTTCGCTGCGCGCAAGGCCTGCTCCGCCCTTTGGCGCAGGTGCGTTCCAGATCTGTCGAGAATTGGGTACGCAATGCCTTCAACTGCCGCTCGAGCGCCTCGACCTAGCGCTTGCTCTCGTCGTGACGCGCCTGCGTGGGCGGTCTCCAGCGGACCGGTCCGCATCTCGACCTGAATGAGGCGGAGCTGCTCGACGACCACGGCAAAGAGATCGGCGGCGTTCACCGGTGCACCTCCCGACATGGCGTCTTCAATCGCCGCCGGCGAGGGCGGCGCGAAAGCACTGCCTAGCAGCGCTGCCTCAAGCTTGACATCGGCGATAATCGCAGCGCACCGGCATGACGGGAGTATCGAACGGTCGTGCCTGTATCCCCCCGTATTTGAATCTGGAGGACGCCATGCGTGACATCATCGACGGCTTTCTGCGCTTTCAGCGCGACGTCTATCCTCAACGAGTCGAGCTTTTCAAGCAACTCGCAACGACACAAAATCCGAAGGCGCTGTTCGTCACCTGCTCGGACAGTCGGGTCGTGCCCGAGCTCCTCACCCAGCGTGAGCCGGGAGAACTGTTCGTCATTCGCAATGCCGGAAACATTGTGCCGTCCTACGGTCCGGAACCTGGTGGCGTTTCGGCCACCGTCGAGTATGCGGTCGCAGTCCTGGGCGTGCAGGACATCGTGATCTGCGGGCACTC
>NZ_JBFTNE010000137.1:0-16919 GCF_056397325.1 Cupriavidus sp. 05N39 | reverse complement strand
CGGATTGCCACGTCGAAGGGTTCGCTGACCAGGTCGACCCGTCTCGGCGTCAGGTCGAAATCGAAGGTGATGCCAGGATAGAGGCCGGCAAATTCGGCGATCAGGGGCGCCAGGTAGGTCACCGCAAAATCCACCGGCAACGAGGCGCGCAGCACGCCGCTGGGCTGGGCCAGCATTTCGCCGAGCTGCTCGTGTGCCAGGCGGGCTTCATCGACGATGCGCTTGCAACGCTCGAAGTAAATCTGGCCGGCCTCGGTCAGTTCGATCTTGCGGGTCGTCCGATGCAGCAGGCGCAGCCCGATCGCCTTCTCCAATCCGCTGATCCGGCGCGACAGTGTCGAGTTCGGCACGCCCATGGCCTCCCCGGCGCTGCGAAAACCCTTGGCTTTGACGACCTCAACAAACAACGCCATGTCGTTAAGCAGTTCCATGCAATTGCTCCATTATCGGATCAATGTTCTCCAAATTACCATATTTATCCCGCACAAGGAACGCGCGATGATGCCTCCATCCAATTCAACCGAGGAATTCCATCGTGAGCAAACTGTTTGATCCCGTCCGCGTCGGCCGCTACACTCTGCAGAACCGCCTGGTCATGGCACCGATGACCCGCAGCCGTGCCCAGTACGACGGCACGCCGGGCGAAATGGCTGCCGAGTACTACGCCCAGCGCGCCAGTGTCGGCCTGATCGTCACCGAAGGCACCCAGCCCTCGGACGACGGGCAGGGCTACCTGACCACGCCAGGCATCTACACCGACGCGCACGTGGCAGGCTGGAAGAAAACCACCGATGCCGTGCATGCCAAGGGCGGCCACCTCTTCATCCAGTTGATGCACGCCGGGCGCATGTCGCACCCGGATAACACGCCGCATCACCGGCGGGGCGTCGCGCCGTCGGCCATCGCCCCGGGCACGCCGATGTTCACGGCCAAGGGCATGCAGGACATTCCGGTGCCAAGTGCGCTGACCACCGAGGAAGTGCGCCAGACTGTCCGGGATTTCCGCTATGCGGCCCGCCGCGCGATCGAGGCCGGTGCCGATGGCGTCGAGATCCATGGCGCCAACGCCTACCTGATCCAGCAGTTCTTCGCCCCCAGCGCGAACGCCCGCACCGATGAATACGGCGGCTCGATCGAGAACCGCGCCCGCTTCGCAATCGAGGTGGCTGCTGCGATTGCCGACGAAATCGGCGCGGACCGCACCGCCATCCGGCTGTCGCCCGGCACGACGATGTGGGGCATCGACGAAGGCGCCGAAGGACCGGCCCTGTACCGCTATCTGGTCGCCGAACTCGACAAGCTGGGGCTGGCCTACCTGCACATCATGCACCAGGGCAATGAAGCGGTGCAGGCCGACATCCGCAAGCTCTGGCAGCGCACGCTG
Source organism: Cupriavidus sp. 05N39 (assembly GCF_056397325.1). NCBI lineage: Bacteria > Pseudomonadati > Pseudomonadota > Betaproteobacteria > Burkholderiales > Burkholderiaceae > Cupriavidus > Cupriavidus sp. 05N39. The sequence continues at coordinate 15,535 of NZ_JBFTNE010000137.1, read as the reverse complement.
ATCCTGAACCGGCCGGGCCGCCCGCGCGAGCAGGTCGGGGCCGACCTGGCTTCGGGGCTGGCCGACCTGGAAGCCTACGGCCAGATGGTACTCGCGAACCCGGACTTCGTCGCCCGGCTGAAGCACAGCGCGCCGATGAACGAGGCGGACCGCAATGGCTTCTTCGGCGGCACTGCGCAGGGCTACATCGACTACCCAACCTTGAGTGAAGCCCAGGGTGCCTGAAGCAAACATCATGCCCGTCATTGCCCCGCTGCAGCGCGCCAACCACGGCAGCCACTTCCGCGCCTACGGCCTGCGCGGGGTGGCAGCGCTGATCGATCCCTTCCTCGGGATCGATCATGCCTGGATGAGCGCGCCGACCTTTCCGCCGCATCCCCATGCCGGCTTCTCGGCCGTGTCCTACCTGTTCCTCGACTCGGAAACGGGCATCGACAACCGTGATTCGCTCGGCACCCGCAACCTGATCCGACTCGGTGGCCTGCACTGGGCGACGGCCGGGAGCGGTATCGTTCATGAGGAAGTTCCGGCAGAGGCCGGCAAGACTGTCCATTCGTTGCAGATCTTCGTCAACCTTGCCCCGGAGCGACAGTACATTGCTCCATTCGCACTGACCTTGGAACCGCAGGACGTACCGGTGGTGCAGTTGCCCGGGGCAAAGGTGCGCGTGCCCGTGGGACGCTTCCGGCACGCCCGTTCGCCGCTGACGCCGCCGACCGAAGTGACGATGCTCGACATTTCGCTGGAAGAAGGTGCCGAACTGGCCGTGCGCATCGACGCAGGACATTGTGCCTTCGTCATGCCGATCTTCGGCACGGCGATGGTGGACGGCCAGGACTTCGGGCGCAACGATCTCAAGCTCCCGGTCTTTCCGGCGCAGGACGCGCCCTGCGCGATCACGCTGCAAGCTCTCCACGGCAGCGCCGAGGTCATGCTTTTTGCCGGCCCGCCGTTGCACTCCACCGCAACCTGACCACGAAGGAGTCTCATCATGGCTTTCGAACGCTTCACCGGCGATAACGCCGCGCTTCTGTTGATCGACCACCAGGTCGGCACCATGGGCTGGGTCCATTCCATCCCCGTCGAAGAGATGAAGCGCAACGCGCTGATGCTGGCCAAGACCGCCAGCATCCTGAAGATGCCGGTCGTGCTGACCTCCAGCATGGAGGAATACGCACAAGGGTCGCTGCTGAGCGAACTGGAAACCATCCTGCCGGACGAATTCGCCGCGCGCATCAAGCGCGTCGGTATCGTTAACGCGATGGATGACGAGAACTTTGCTGCGGCCGTCGCGGCAACCGGGCGCCAGAAGCTCATCATCGCTGGCGTCACCAACGATGTCTGCACGGTGTTCCCGGCACTGAGCCTGGTGCGCGTTGGCTACGAAGTGCAGGTGATCGCCGATGCCGGCGGCTCGCCGAGCAAGATCGGCGACGACATGGCCTTGCGCCGCATGGAGAAGAACGGCGTCACGCTCTCCAGTACGAACCAGGTAATTGCCGAGCTTGCGGGTAGCTGGAGTACGCCCGAAGGGATGCGGATTGTGCAGGAAGTGGTCATGCCCGCATTGCAGGGCTGAGGGAAGGAGCCACCCCCTTGTTAGGCCCGAGGTGCTAACCCGACGGCCTGGCGGTGCGCGCAGACCGCAGGCGACAGGCAGGGCATCAAGCTGGCCGGGCGGCACTTGCCTGCAGGGCCGTTAGAAGACCCTTTGGGCTGGGCCCGATGACGGGGCCAGGCCGTCCGGACCCTGAAATGGCCCTTAGATTTCCGTGCCCACCTCTCATCTAAAAATCATCGATTTTTGGAAATCACACTAATCATGTATTGATTTAAATCGCGAAAATCCTTAACCCTCCAAGAGTACGGCGATAGCTTTACACCATTCTCTTGCAGAGTTTTGGGAATCAAGTCTCCATTTGGACGAAGTATTATCGATGATACAATAACGCCAGGATAATCATTTAGTCGTTTTTTTAAAGCGGATGTTGTAAGATCAGGTGTGGGAGGGTTGCTTTTATTAGCCAACGGTCCTGTTCCTTTGAGATCCATTCCGTGGCACATGACACATCTCTGTAAATAGAGATTTTTTCCATTTACATTATCCGCGAAGGATAGTGATGCTTGAATTAGCGCTAAAAATCCCAGCGAAGCGATGAATAATATTTTCATTTTTATGTGGCATTGTTGTATAAATCAGATCTGAACCTAGGGAAATCCCCGGAGATTCCACTGCAACACTCAATTCTCTCGATAAAATTTGAAATTAGAGCTAAGGTTGCCATCTTTGATAGTGATTTGCGGCACGAACTACTTCTCGGTTTGTTTGATAGGTCTGCCGGCCTTACCTTCACATGGGCTCGGTCCGCCATTGTCCCACTGTCCGCCACCAAGGTAGAACCGCCGTTCAATCGTCTGCGGACACACGCCAGCGAGTGTCGCAAACTGGCCGTGAGCGGCCATCTACGGCGACGACCATTCCCGCCCCACTTGCAACGTTCGCCCCCCGACTTGCAAACGTCAGACCCCCACCTCAACCACCCGGGCCCTCAACCGCGGCGTGGCGAAATCAAGAAAAGCGCGCAACTTCAGCGGCAGGATTCCCTGTCCAGTGTGAACAAGGCTGATGGGCCACGGCGCCGGCTCAAACGGTGCGAGCACGATCTTGAGTGCACCGGCACGCAACGCGCTCGCCATCTGATAAGACACCACGCGAGTAATCCCGACGCCAGCCACCGCCGCGTCGACTGCAGCCTCGGCAGTGCTGACGGCAAGCCGCGAGCGGACGGGCACCGCGATCTCCGACTTGCCCGACATGAAGCTCCACACCTGCCTGGATGTCATCTGTTCGAAAGTAACGCATGCATGCGTGGCGAGCTCAAGGGGGCTCGTCGGCGTGCCGTATTCGGCGAAGTAGGCGGGGCTTGCGCACACCACCCGACGCACCGTGCCAATCGGTGCCGCGATGAAACTGCTGTCGGGCAGTTCCGCAATCCGCAATGCGACGTCGACGTGCTCTTCAAGAAGAGGCACCCTGCGGTCGGTCAGCACCATCCGCACATCGATGTCCGGATAAGTCTTGAGGAATTCCGCGACCACGGGCAAGACGTGCAGGCGTCCGAAGACGATGGGTGCAGTGATGACCAGCTCGCCTTTGGGCGCCGCGTATTCCCCGGACGCCGCACGCTCCGCCTCTCCCACTTCCTCGAGAATGCGCCGGCATGCGGCGACATACGATTGCCCGGCTTCGGTGAGAGAAAGCTGTCGGGTGGAGCGATGCAGGAGTCGGGTTTTCAGGTGCGACTCCAGGTCTCCAACCTTGCGGCTCACCGTTGCGAGCGGCATCTTGAGTTGGCGCGCCGCGGCAGAAAAACTGCCTGCTTCGACCACGGCCACCAGGATCGACATGGATTCGAAGCGATCAGCCATGTTCTCATTTTTTGGGAGGATGATTCCCAATAATGACAGATTATCTTCATCGGTGGAAGAGAATACCATCGGCCGCATCTCCCCGACAGGCGAGGCGGCGAACGATTCGCGGCCTCTCAATCGGCTGCTTTCTGGCCGCCACGTCCCGGGTCCCCAAGAATCAGGAGAATGTGCTGTGTCAACGCTTTCGAGTCCCCATCCGCAGTCCTTGCGAACAACCGCTTCCATCAGAAACTTGCCCGTCAACCTGTTTGCGTCGGTAATGGGTATTGCCGGACTGTCTATTGCGTGGCGCCAGGCCAGCCACGAATTTGGGGTGACTCCGCTGATCTCTGACGCAGCCGGCATCCTCGCCCTGGTTGTATTCGTCGTGCTGAGCGCGGGCTATCTCTTCAAGGCAGTCAAACATCCTGAGGCGGTCGTCGCGGAATACCGGCATCCCGTCGCTGGCAATTTCTTTGGCACGATCACGATCGCTATCCTGCTGCTTTCCTCGGTCGTTGCCCAACTGAGCCAGATGCTTGCCGAAGTCATGTGGGCGGTAGGTACGATTTTCACGCTCGCGCTCTGTTTCGCGATTGCGGGCCGGCTGCTGCGGGGAAAGATCGACGCTGCGCACGCAGTTCCCGCCTGGTTCATCCCGGGCGTGGCCACGTTGGATATCGCCGTTGCGGGCGGAACCATGCCAATGCCGTGGGCGCATGAGGTCAACATGTTCGCGCTGGCCGTGGGAACGATGATTGCCCTGTTGTTCTTTACGATGATCATGTCGCGAATGATTCACCACGAGCCGCTGCCCGCCGGCATGGTCCCTTCGCTGCTAATCCTGATGGCACCGTTCGAAGTGGGCTTTCTTGCCTACACCAACTTTACGCAGCACGTCGATACCTTCTCCGGGTTGCTGTTCTACTTCGGTCTTTTCATATTCCTCACACTGGCACCCAAGGTGTTTCGCAGGGGGGTTCCGTTTGCTACCGGTTGGTGGGCGATCAGCTTTCCGATGGCGGCGCTGGCGAGTGCCGCGCTGAAATACGCGATGTTCGTCCAGGCCTGGCCCCTGAAGGTGATTGCAATCATCCTGCTCGCCATGCTGAGCCTCGCGATTGTGATTCTTTTTGTCAGAACGCTGCACATTCTCCTTAACGGGAAGATGCTCGCCGGTTGAAACAGCACACAAATGGCTACCTGCGCACCCGGGACAGCTGCGTTGACGTCACTTCCAGACGCAATATCGGAAGGTCTGGCGGTCGTTTTCTGTGGAATAAACCCCGGCATGAGAGCGGTGGCGACGGGCCACCATTTTGAAGGGAATGGCAACCGTTTCTGGCGTGCCCTGCATTTGGCCGGTTTCACGCCAGAACTGATGCGTGCCGAAAACGACCGGGACCTGCTCGCCCATCGGTGCGGATTGACAACAGCTGTTGGCCGGCCTACGGCGCGGGCCGGTCAGCTTTCACCGCATGAATTCCTTGAGTCGGCTTCGGCGTTACTGAAGAAAATCGAACTTTATCGCCCCACCTATATCGCCTTCCTGGGGAAGGCCGCATACGCAGCCATTTCAGGTCAGCGGCACGTCTTGTGGGGACGCCAGAACGCTATGTTCGGCGGGTCGAAAGCGTGGATCCTGCCAAATCCGAGCGGTTTGAATCGCTCGTTCAGCCTCGATGACCTCGTCGGGGCTTATAGGGAGTTGTACCTTGCAATAGATTGACGCTCGCAAAGCCGCCGCGCACCCGGTACGTTTCGTCTCGCTCTTCCGGAAGGCGGGGTGCATTGCCTGGTCGTCTGCGTCAGGCCACTCGACATTGCGTGCCGGCTTTACGCCGGCTAGTCGACGTTAACGAGACTCCAGCGGAGCCTTCCGCGCCCGATTTGTGCGGCGCGAGCAACACCGGATCCGGTCTTTCGGGCTGGTCCGTCCCGTGGTTTGCGCGGGCGAACCCAGGCAGCGGCGATGTCGATCCATTGGGATTCGAGGGACCACCTCCCAATCGGCCCGGTTTTTGTAATGATCTCTACATCATTGAAACCTGCGCGATGGAACCCTATGCTGCCTTCCATGACCACGTCCCAAGATTCCTGGATCCTGCTGATCGTCAGCCTTCCCACATCGGGTGCGACCGCCCGCATGCGGATCTGGCGCACGCTCAAGGCGTTAGGCGGCGCCGCCTTGCGCGATGGGGCTTATCTGCTGCCGGCCGGCGCCGAGCAAGTGGAACAGTTCCGCGAACTGGCCGACGATACACAGCAGCAGGACGGCCAAGCCTGGCTGTTGACGGTACAGCCCCAAGAGGACGACGACGCCGCCACCTACCGCGCGTTGTTCGACAGGTCGAGCGACTACGCCGAACTCCTCGCGTCCGTCTCGGCAGCCCGCCAGACGCTTTCCAGTCTAAGTGAAGCCGAACTCAATCGCCTGCAGCGACGGCTCGGCCGCATCTACGAGGCGATCCGCAAGATCGACTTCTTTCCCAACGAGGCGTCCTTGCGTGCCGAGGCACAGTGGCGGGACTTCACGGGCGCCATTGAAACAATCCTGTCGCCGGGCGAGCCGCACCCCGCCGCAGGGGCCATCGCGCGACGCGACCCCACGCAATACCAGGGGCGGCTATGGGCGACACGCCGCCATCTTTGGGTCGACCGGGTGGCTTGCGCGTGGTTGATCCAGCGCTTCATCGATCCCCATGCTCGTTTCCTGTGGCTCGAAGCCCCCGGTGACTGTCCCGCCGATGCCCTGGGCTTCGATTTCGACGGCGCGACATTCACCCATGTCGGTGAAAAGGTTTCCTTCGAGGTGCTGCTGGCGAGCTTTGCCCTGGAGGCAAATCCAGGATTGCAGCGTCTGGCGGGGATGGTCCATGCGCTGGATGTCGGCGGACCGACCGTCCCGGAAGCGAGCGGGTTCGAGGCGATTCTGGCCGGCGCCCGTGAACGGCTGGCCGATGACGATGCGCTGCTGGCCGAAACCGGCTTGGTGCTCGATTCCCTGCATGCCCACTTCTTGAACAACCGGAAACGCTAGGGGTCATTGAACCTATCTCAAGGACGATCCATGAGCAACCTGCAGCAAACCAATATCCCCGACATGCCAGCGGCTGAGCGAATGGGCTATACACTCTGGCAACTCGTGCTCTATATGTTGCGCCTGGGTACGCTGGGCTTTGGAGGTCCCGTGGCCCTCGCCGGCTACATGCACCGGGACCTGGTGGATGAACGCAAGTGGATTACCGATGCCGATTACAAGGAAGGCCTGGCGCTGGCGCAACTGGCACCCGGGCCGCTGGCCGCGCAGCTCGCCATCTATCTCGGCTATGTGCATTACCGCATCGTCGGGGCGACCTTGGTCGGCATTGCATTCGTCGTTCCGTCGTTCCTGATGGTGGTGGCATTGGGTTGGGCTTACGTCCGGTTTGGCGGACTGACCTGGATGCAGTCGGTATTCTATGGGGTAGGTGCCGCGGTCATCGGGATCATTGCGATCAGCGCATACAAGCTCACGAACAAAAGCGTTGGCCGCGACAAGCTGCTGTGGGTGATCTACCTGATGCTGGCGACGGTGACGGTCGTCACCGAGTCCGAGATTGCCTGGCTGTTCCTGGCGGCCGGCATGGTGGTGTGGTTCTGGCGGGCGCCGCCGAAGTGGCTGCGTCAGGGCGGCCTCAATGCCATGGCGGCGACGCAGGTACCCACAACAGTGAGCGGGATCGTCAGCACCGTGGATTGGCCGCTGTTGACGCAGGTTGGCGTGTTCTTTGCCAAAGCCGGCGCTTTCGTATTCGGCTCCGGGCTTGCCATCGTGCCGTTCCTCTATGGCGGCGTCGTGACCGAACACCATTGGTTGAACGACAAGCAGTTTGTCGACGCCGTCGCAGTGGCCATGATCACGCCGGGCCCCGTGGTGATCACGGTCGGCTTCATCGGTTATCTGGTCGCCGGCCTGCCGGGCGCATCCGTGGCCGCGCTTGGCACCTTCCTGCCTTGCTACCTGTTCACCGTGATCCCGGCGCCCTACTTCAAGAAGTACGGCAAGCGGCCCGGGATCATCGCCTTCGTCGATGGCGTGACGGCGGCGGCAGTCGGGGCCATCACGGGTGCCGTGATCGTCCTGGCCAAACGCTCGATTGTCGATCTGCCTACCGCCCTGCTTGCGCTCGTCACAGTCGCCCTGCTCTGGAAATTCAAGAAGCTGCCGGAGCCAGTCATCGTCATCGGCGCAGCCCTGGCTGGTCTGGTTGCCTACCCGCTACTTCACGCCTGAGCCGCACGAACAAGGAATCGATCATGACCTACCAGATGAAGCCGCTTGCCGTCGATCCACGCAAGCTCACCGGCCTTTCGGAAAAGCTGATTATCAGCCATTACGAGAACAACTACGGCGGCGCTGTGAAGCGATTGAACGCCATCACGGCGGAACTTGCCGCGCTGGATCCGGCGACCGCACCCGTCTTCATGCTCAATGGCCTGAAGCGTGAAGAACTGATCGCCGCCAATTCGATGATCCTGCATGAGGTGTATTTCGACGGGCTCGGTGAAGGCGGTGCCCTGGGCCCCGAACTGGAGTCGGCGCTTATCCGCGATTTTGGCAGCGTGGCCCGCTGGCAAGCTGAGTTCACGGGCATGGGCAAGGCGCTGGGCGGCGGCTCGGGCTGGGTGCTGCTGAACTACTCGCCACGCGACAAGCGGCTCGTGAACCAGTGGGCGCCCGATCACGCACACACTCTGGCGGGCGCTACTCCGATCCTGGCGCTCGACATGTATGAGCATTCTTATCACATGGACTTCGGTGCAAAAGCTGCTGCGTATGTGGATGCCTTCATGCAGAACATCCATTGGGCCCAGGCAGCCGAGCGCTTCGCCGAAGCCCGGAAGTAAGTTCGGAGCCAAGAACATGCCCACTGCCATCTCTTCCCACGAACTTGCCGAAGCGATTCAAGCGCCGGTCCCGCCGCAGATTGTCGACGTCAGGCGCAGGCAGACTTTTGATGCCAGCGCGCAAATGATTGCCGGTGCCTCCTGGCGCAACCCTGACGACATGGATAGCTGGATCGCAAAACTCGACTCCAGCCGGCCGGTGATCGTCTATTGCGCGCATGGCCTGCAAGTCAGCCAGGACTGCGCCGCACGGCTAGAGGACGAAGGTATCCGAGCGGCCTATCTCACTGGCGGCATTGAGCAATGGTCCGCCGGCGATCACCCGACCATCGGCAAATCGTAAGGAGCCGGCCATGAAATGGATTACCCGCGAACGTCCGAAGATAGACCGGATTGCCTGTCCCTGGCTGATAGCCCGTTTTATCGACAAGGAACCGGAATTCCTGTACGTGCCGACCGGCAACGTCGTGAAAGTCGCAGGCGAGACCGGGGCTGTTCCCTATGACATTCCTGGTGTCGAACTTTCGCATGTCGGAGAACTGTGCAGCTTCGACGCCTTCCTGGACAAGTACCGTTTGAATGATCCCGCCTTGCAGCAACTCGCTGGCATTGTGCGGGGGGCGGACACGTCGAAGCTGGACCTCACACCGCAATCGGGCGGGCTCTACGCCATCTCGCTGGGGCTTTCGCAGGTGTTTTCCGACGACCACGAGATGCTCAGGCACGGCATGGTGATGTACGACGCCTTGTATGCCTGGTGCCAGCATTGCCAGGCGGAAGCGCATCGTTGGCCGCCGAAGATGCCTGCATGAACTGCTAGTCGCGTCATTGCTCGGGAGATGCACTGTGAAGCCGATCCCRCTCATGTTATGGATGCTGCTGACAGCCATGCCGGCAACCGGAGAAACGATCATGTTCAACCAGGACAGGCAAGGTACCTTGCCGGCGGGATGGGTGGCCGGTGTCACCGGCAGTGGCACGCCGAAATGGACTGTCGAGGCGGACCCGTCCGTGCAGGACGGCACCAACGTGCTCAAGCAGTCCGGTTCCGGGGATTTCCCCTGGTGTGTGAACCCTGCCGCCTCCATCGCCAATGGCTTCGTGGAGGCAAGGTTCAAACCCATGTCCGGCCGCGAGGACCAGGCAGGCGGTGTTGTCTGGCGCTGGAAGGACGGCAACAACTACTATGTCGCGCGGGCGAATGCACTGGAGAACAATGTCTCGCTGTATTACACGGCAGCCGGACGCAGGCACACGATCCAGTACAAGGATGCGCCTGTCGAAGCCAAGGTCTGGCATACGCTACGCGTGGAGTTCGTGGGGAACCATATCCAGGTCGCGCTGGACGGCAAGCGCTACATCGATGTGGCGGACGACCATATCAGCGGTGCCGGCGCGGTGGGCGTATGGACCAAGGCGGACAGCGTGACCTTGTTCGACACCTTCTCATATGGGTCCGGCGGTACGAAATAGCACCGGGAAAAGATGTGAAACCAATGGTCGCGTACCGCGATGCAAACGCTTGAGGATCCTGCCGTGACCGTCGGCCAAGCCCGGCTCGCTCGCCTGCTACTGCCAGCAGGCGTCGATGCCGATGCCTTGCCACTTCTGGTCGGGCGCGCGTTACGCGGCTTCTGCGACGGGTTCATCGCCGTCCTCCTGCCCGCATACCTGCTAGCGCTCGGTTTCGCGCAACTGGCAGTGGGATTGGTCAGCAGTGCCACCCTGATCGGCTCGGCACTGGCGACGATACTGGTGGGCGTCCTCGGCCATCGCTACCCACAGCGCCGTCTGCTGTTGCTGGCGGCCGCGCTGATGGCCGCGACCGGCATCGGATTCGCCGGGCTCTCCTCCCTCTGGCCACTACTGCTAGTTGCGTTCGTCGGTACGCTTAACCCAAGCTCCGGAGACGTCAGCGTGTTCCTGCCGCTGGAGCAGGCTCGCCTTGCTAATTCCGCTACCTCAGATGCGCGCACGGCGCTGTTCGCCCGGTACAGTCTGACCGGAGCCCTCTCCGCCGCCATTGGCGCGTTGGCAGCGGCGCTGCCGGGCTGGCTTGCCTCCCAGTTGGGGGTATCGTTCCTCAGCGCCATGCGCGCGATGTTCATGTTCTATGCATTGACCGGTGTCGCGCTCTGGTTCCTCTATACGCGGATGCCCGAGCCAGAGCCGCGCGTGGCATCGGTTAGAACGCCACTAGGCCCGTCCCGCCGAATCGTTACCCGCCTTGCCCTGCTGTTCGGCGTCGACGCCTTTGCCGGTGGGCTGGTGGTGAACTCGCTGCTGGCACTGTGGCTGATGCAACGATTCGGCCTCTCACCAGGGGCTGCCGGCCAGTTCTTTTTCTGGTCGGGCTTGCTCTCCGCAGGCTCCCTCCTGGTTGCCGTGCCGCTGGCTCGCAGGTTCGGCTTGCTGAACACCATGGTGTTCACCCATATTCCGTCCAGCCTATGCCTGATCGCGGCAGCATTCTCTCCTTCGCTGGTGGCGACGCTGGTCCTCTTGCTCGCGCGCAGCGCGCTGTCGCAGATGGACGTACCGACAAGGACCGCTTATGTGATGGCGGTCGTGACGCCGCCCGAGCGCCCCGCTGCCGCCAGCCTGACCGCGGTACCCAGGAGCCTGGCTTCCGCGCTGGGTCCGACCCTCGCTGGCGGCTTGCTGGCGATGGGCTGGGTCGGCGCGCCACTGGTCGCTTGCGGCCTGCTAAAGATCACCTATGACCTCGCGCTGCTTGGTGCATTCCGGCGCATCAAGCCAGTCGATTGACGTGACACGCGAGTTGCGTCGATAGGTCTGATGCGACGCGGCCGGGCCGACGGCCTGGCGTTCTCGCCGTCCAATGGACGCGATGTCAGCCGGCGAACGACCTGCCGTTCAGCACCGGACACCGGATATCGCGACGAAACCTGCACCTTAATGGTGCTCCGGCCATTTCGGGTGGTAATCGTCGATAGTGAACGCGTGCCGGTGACTATGCGTCAGGAGGTGGCTGAAGTTACGCGCGACGTTAGCCGGCGCCTGTACCGGGTCGAACTATGGCACTTCGTCGTGGGCACTTTCGTTTGGGTCGCCTGATCGGCCGGTCCTGCCGTTGGGAGAGCAAGCCGCGAATGGCCGAAGTGGGCCGAATGCGCCGTTCGAAGTTGCCTGCCTCAACAGCGGCTATTCGGGTTCAACGGCCATCTACACGATCTCATCCGAACAGAAGCCTATTGCCAACTTCACTTTGTGACGTGCCAAGAGATTGGAACTCCTAACGCTGAGTCACACGCCTCCGCCCGTGCCATTGAGATACCCAGTGGTGAGCGAGTGTCGCCTGTTCAGCCAGCCTTATCGCTGCTAATCGCCCGGATCTTGTCCCAAACGTGCCCGGGCTGGGGAATGTCGAGGTCGAAAACGGTTTCAAACGTGTCCGCGAGATGGTCCGCGCTGGTGATGCGGTGTTCGCTAACGCTGTTGGGCATCACGTTGCGCAAGCGATCGTTCTGCAGGGCGACATAGCCGTCCGCGGTATGACGCAGGACTGCCAGCGCGTTTGTGAACGGCGACCCGGGATCCCGCATCAACCAGGCATGCATGGCGGCCATGGCAGCCTCGTCGCTGTGGTCGACCCGGAAGTCGAAGCTGCGCGCGATGCCATGCGCATGATTGTTGAAGCGCAGCCAGCCGTCCTCCGTCGACATGATTGAAAAATCGAAGCCGCGCTGGCTGATCGGTCCGATATCCAGCGGCACGGGTTCGACGATGGCGTCGGCCACGCCGACCTCGGCGAGATAGGGGCAGTCGAGATCGACACGCAGGGTTAGGTGATTGCCGATGGCAACGTCGCCCAGTATTTCACGATTAACGCCGCCGCACAGACGGGTTACCCGGAAACCGAGCGCATCGAGAGCTGCGCCGAAGAGACCGTTCATCTCGTAGCACCAGCCGCCGCGCCTGCCCTCCACCATCTTGGCGAAGGCAGACGCCGGGGTGATCGAGGACGGCCATCCCATGAAGGCATCCAACGCATCAAAGGTGAACGTCATGAGGTGAGCACGATGAAGCCTCGACAGGCCGTGAAGGTCGAGAGAGACCGGCTGGTCGATCTTGATCCTTGCGAGATAGGCGTCCAACTGGCTGGCTGTCAAGGTCATTCCGTTTTCGTTTGAAGGCACGTGTGTCATCCTTCGGTCTCCTTTCGATGGACCGTTGTTGAGGTTCTCGATCCATCCCAAAAAGTGCATGAACGTGCAACAAGCATGAGGGATACCAAGGTCCCCCGGCTATTCTTGCCGAAGATCTGGGCGCGTCTGTGCGGAACCAAACACTTCGTCAACGAGACCTTTCCACTAGTGCCAGTAGACGCCTTTGTGGGCACAACGGACATCGGAACGTCTTCCCGACGGAGCGACTAAGCGGCCCTTCCTGGCCGGAATACGACCTCCGGCAGCCGTGTGCCATTTGGCTCTGGTCGACCCGAAACAGGCAGTGGCCCTCCTCGAAAGCGGTCATTCCGGCAAGCCGGGACGGAAATGCCATGCGGTCACCGATAGTCGGTCTGCTCAAGATAGTGTGTGGTTTCCAAGCACTGAAACGATCGATTTGCCGGCGAGTCGTTCACTGTGCGCTACGGCAAAACAAGTACTGGTATGCTTTGCAACCTGCACCAGCGCGCTCCGGGCGGGCTGGTGGCTCAACTTAAGGTTCAGCCACACGGGGCGTGCTCATAACTGGACGAAGAATCAGCGATGGGCGCTGCATTGAACAACGACCTGCCACACACTGCCATGCCGCTAAGCCGCTTGTTGTTGCCGCCGGAGCCGCCGACGCTTGCGCCCGGCATCGTGCACAGCAGTTTCAGCGTGCAAGGCGACGCCCGGCAAAGCTTCCGGGCCTGGCAGGAGCGCATGAGTCCTGTCTACGACATACGGCCTCCGTCAAAGCGAGCCGAGGATACCTTCGCTGCTTCGCTGTCTCGTTACACGATCGACAATCTGAGCTTCTTCGACTTCCACACCGGGCCGAACCTGGCCGTGCGATCGTTGGGCCGGGTTTCGACCGAGAGCGTTCATGACATAAGCTTCAGCGTGTTCCTTGAAGGGCCACCGGGCCAGTTCCTGGGCGGCAAGCCGCCGCCCGACGCGCCGCACATACCGCAAGTGCCAAGTATCCTCGCGCTGGACATGGATCAGCCGTGCACAATCCGGAGTTTTCAGGGTCGGATACTGCTCCTTTTTGTGCCGCGCGCTTTGGTGGAGAGGTCGTTCCCCGATGCCGCCTCGCTGCATGGCCGCTGGATTCACGCAACCACGCCTTTGATCCGCCTGATCATTGAGCATCTGGTTGCATTGAATCGACAAATCGTCGGGCTCGACCGGGAGGAAGCGCGTCAGCGCTTTATCACCGCGGTAGAGCTGCTTGTCGCCGCTTTCAGCCGTCAGGCCGGTCTTTCCGGCAATGGCCGCGCGGCGGTACGCGCTGCCGTCTATGGACAGGTGCGGCGCCATGTCGAGGCCAATCTGCACGATCCGGATTTGTCGCCCGACAGCGTGTTGGCATCGCTGCATCTCTCGCGCGCCAGCGTGTACCGTCTCTTTGAGCATGAAGGCGGCCTGGCCGCTTATATCCGCAGCCGCAGGCTGCGCATGGCAGCCAATGAGCTGGTGCGCTTTCCGCATATCGAGGTACAGGACATTGCCTCGGGGTTGGGTTTCAATGATGCGTCGAGCTTTACGCGTGCATTCCGTCGCGCCTTCGACATCGCGCCGCGGGAGTTGCACGAGTACGCGCCGTTGCTCCGGCGCAAACATGCGGCACAGGAGCGCTTCGCATAGACGGGCAGTGTTGAACACCCCAACATCCCCCCCTGCCTTTCAAGGCAGGTCTTCGCCACCAGTCCCGTCATCACCACGTCGTCCGCCGCGATCAGCGCCTTGCAAGGAGCCGCGTCGGGCATCGGCGTCTCTCGTTCCGAGGTGCCTGCGAAACCGAATCCATCGCGGGGAGGCGTTCCGGGAGCGCGTTGCCAGCCGCCCCGGCCTCGTCATGCTAGCTCCGGGTACAAAGCGGCAACCCTCCGCACGCCGCCGCAAGGGTGCATCGGCATCCATTTATACGTACGTATCACTCGCTGTCACCCCACCTTAATTGGGTAGGGCACCATCTTCAGCTTGCCTGGTGTCCCGGTGAGCATCAAAGGCAAGGCATATATCGTCGGGGCCTACGAGCACCCGACCCGCAAGGCACCGGACAAGACCGTCGCGCAACTGCACGCCGAGTGCGCCAAGGGCGCGCTGGAGGACGCAGGACTCAGCCTGCAGGACGTGGATGGCTATTTCTGCGCGGGCGACGCGCCCGGCCTCGGCGCGCTCAAYATGGTCGACTACCTCGGCCTGAAGGTGCGCCACGTCGATTCCACCGACACCGGCGGCTCGGCGTACCTCGTCCACGTGTCGCACGCCRCGCAGGCCATCGCCGCCGGCAAGTGCAATGTGGCGCTGATCACGCTGGCGGGGCGGCCGCGCTCGGAAGGGTCGAGCGGCACGCAAGCGCGCAACTGGGGCGCCAACCTGCCCGACCAGCCGTTCGAGGCGCCGTTCAACCCGGTGACKKTGAATCTGTACGCGATGGTGGCGATGCGCCACATGTACCAGTACGGCACCACCAGCGAGCAGCTGGCGTGGATCAAGGTCGCAGCGTCGCATCATGCCCAGCACAATCCCAACGCCATGTTGCGCGATGTGGTGACCGTTGACGRCGTGCTGAACTCGCCAATGATCTCCGATCCACTCCGCAAGCTCGACTGCTGCGTGGTGTCCGACGGCGGCGGCGCGCTCATCGTGGCGCGTCCGGAAATCGCCGCCAGGCTCAAGCGTCCCAAGGTCAAGATCCTTGGCGCCGGCGAAGCCGTCAAGGGCCAGCTCGGCGGCATGGTGGACCTGAGCTGGTCGGGCGCCGCCATTTCGGGCCCGGTCGCCTTTGAAGAAGCCGGCATCCGGCCGTCCGACATCAAGTACGCCTCGATCTACGACAGCTTCACCATCACGGTGCTGATGCAGCTGGAAGACCTGGGCTTCTGCAAGAAGGGCGAAGGCGGCAAGTTCGTGGCCGACGGCAACCTGATTTCCGGCGTGGGCAAGCTGCCCTTCAATACCGACGGCGGCGGCCTGTGCAACAACCATCCCGCCAACCGCGGCGGCATCACCAAGGTGATCGAGGCCGTGCGCCAGTTGCGCGGCGAAGCGCACCC
>NZ_JBFTNE010000136.1:0-30849 GCF_056397325.1 Cupriavidus sp. 05N39 | reverse complement strand
GCACTCGAACACCTGTCCGGCCTCTCACAGTTGGCCGCCAGGCAGGACTTCGGTGCCAAAATCCTCTGCGACAACCTACACGCCCTGTGCTGCCTCACCGCCGCGCAGGAACATGACATTGACTCGGACCATCGGATCAACCGGACCTACGCCATCACTGCCCTCAAACGTGTCCTGCCTGCGGTGCTGCTCGGCCTGCGATGGGCCAAGGCTGCTCTGAATGAAACCTTGACCTTGATCGCAACACGTATCCATCGCGTGCGACCGGATCGCGCCAAGCCTCGACCGCCTCGTCATAAGCCTCATCGACATGCCGCCTATAAGGCCTGTTGAGGCTTAACTAGGGTGGATTGCATCGGCAACCCGGTCAAGGACGTCAATACCGTCACTGTGCAGCTCAACCTTGGCCGTGGGCTACCGATCATGGCACTTAGTGCTCTTAGTGCCGCCTGGGCCGCAACAGATTTCTCAGTTGACTCTGCGAACACGTAGGACCTCGACTAATCGAAATCGCTCGTGCAATCGAGCTGCGGCGTGGTCGACGTTAAAGGTGAGGCAGATCTAACTTCAAACGCGCCTGCGACTCATTCACACTATGGGGGTCTCTCAGTTTCAGGAAGGCGCCCCGGCACATAGCGAGGCATCCGCGCCTTCTCATGCAGGGATTTCTTCCCTTGAGTAGAACTTATACTTGTAAGTAGTACAATATCCTTGCTAGTATAAATCGAGCAACAAGGATTGAACAGCCGCCACCAGCACATACCGGTTCGCGGCCAGGGCGACCTATCAACGGAGACAAGTAATGAAAGTGCTTTCTAGCCTGCTCGGCGACACGGGCCCAGACCTCGAGCGACCGTCGCGCAGGGTATTGCTGCAGAGGGGCGGCACGTTGGCGGCGGCCCTTGCGCTAGCGCGCTGGCCACAGCCCGCCTTTGCGAGCGACCCGTGGCCTCGCAAACCAGTTCGAATCGTGGTCCAGTTCGGGCCGGGTAGTGCCAGCGATCAGCACGCCCGGTTAGTCTCGGAAGATCTCCAGGCCGCCTTCAACCAACCCTTCATTGTGGACAACAGGCCAGGCGCATCGGGGATCCTAGCTGCGGAGTATGTTGCGAAGGCGACTCCGGATGGCTACACGTTGCTCCTGACAACGAACACTGCGAGCTCGATCAACCCCTTCATTTTTAAGAAGCTGCCATACGACCCCATTAAGGACTTCACCCCGGTCGCACGCCTGAGCTTCATGCCGTTCATCGTACTCGTCAGTGCGGAGCTTCCCGTGAAAAATGTTCGGGAGTTGGTCACGTATGCAAAACGCACCAATATTTCGTATGGCTACGCAAATGCCACTGGGCAAGTAGCTGCGTCGACACTCGCCAACCTCGGGCATTTCGAAGCAGGCGCCGTACCCTACAAGAGCACGCCTGCAGCTATGACTGACCTCATTGGTGGGCATATCGCATTCATGATTGGCGATCTCGGCTCCGCCTCCTCACTCATTGCTAGTAATCGAGTTCGACCACTAGCTGTAATCACTTCCAAACGCAGTACCTTGGCCCCCGCACTTCCCACGGTTTCTGAGTCATTGTCGATTGATTTCGACCTACCTAGTTGGCTGGGCATCATGGGACCAGCCGGGATGCCAACCCCCATCGTGCAAGCCCTGAACACGCGGATCACTTCACTGCTCGGTCGCAAAGGCACCGCTGAAAAGCTGGCGGCCGCAGGCGCGGAGCCGGCACCAGCCACTCCGACAGAGCTCGCGGCGTATATGAAGCAACAACTCGAGGTCTGGCGCATCAAGGTGCGGGACGCAGGAATCCAGCCTCAGTGACTTCCAGGGAGAGAACCGTGACATCAAAACTGCTGGATGGAATCCGCGTCTTGGACCTGACTTCTGTCATCGTTGGCCCCGCCTGCACCGTACGACTCGCCGAGTACGGGGCCAACGTGACAAAGATCGAAGCGCCTGAAGGCGATCTCTTACGCACACTGGGCGGTCCCTCCCCCAGTGGCCGTCATGCTGGAACTTACCTGCACCTGAATCAGAATAAGCGTGCCGTCGCGCTTGATCTAAAACATCCCGACACTGCTGCGATCATGGAGCGTCTGCTCGAGACGAGCGACGTTTTCGTCTCCAATCTCAGGCCAGACGCGCTAGCCCGCTTGGGGCTAGATGCAGCTTCCGCGCGTGCGCTGCACCCTCGCCTCGTGCATTGTGTTATTACGGGCTTCGGTCCGGGACCTTACCGCGGTCGCGCCGCCTACGATAGTGTCGTACAAGGTGCAAGTGGCGTTGCGGCGGTCTTCGCGGCGCGCGACGGAAAGCCCTCCTACGTCCCTCTGATGATGGCGGACCATGTGGTTGGCGAGATCACCGCGGGCGCCATTCTTGCCGCTCTTTGTCACCAGGGTCGTACGGGTGAAGGGGCTACCATCGAAGTACCGATGTTCGAGACCCTTGCCGCAATGGTCCTGCAGGAGCATCTAGGACCGGCAAGCTTTGATCCCCCACTTGGGCCGATTGGTGATCGACGCATCCTGAGCCCACACAATCAGCCCATGGCAACAGCCGATGGCTGGATCAGCCTTACTGCCAACACTGACGCACAGGCGCGCTCACTGCTTCGTGCTCTCGGACGCGAAGATTTACTCGATGATCCTCGCTTCGCCACGGCCACCGCTCGCTTCCGCCACGTTGATGATTGGTTCTCCATCCGCACTGACTCGCTCAAACAGCGTACAACGAGCGAATGGCTGCAGATCCTGGGAGAGTACGACATCCCCTGCATGCCATGTCACACCCTGGACTCTTTGCTCGATGATCCACACCTCCGCGCGGTTGGCCTCGTGGAGCCCCCTCAAGATCATCCCGACGAAGGCCGTGTACGAATGCTGCGCTCGACCATTCTCGTCGATGGGCGCCCAGAGCCAGCCGGTAGGCCCCCATCCGGCCATATTGGCGCCCACACCTGCGCCGTACTGCGCGAAGCCGGGTACCGCCAAGACGAAATCGACGCGCTAATCGCTTCTGGCGCCGTGCGCGGCAGTCCGATTGATTCGATAGAGAAGCGGAATGGCTAAGCCAGCGTCCCACCAGATTTAACCCCACAAGGAGCAGTTGTGCTTTATGAGATCGAATGCTTGAATGAGGAAGTCGAGGAGCTTTCCAGTCTCCTATCCTCGTTGGCTTCCACGGATTGGGAACGTGTCACCGCCTTCAAGAGTTGGACAATCAACGACGTTGTTCTGCATCTGTATGCCAGCGACTACATGGGAATCGCGTCGACGACGTCCGAGGAAGCCTTCCGCACGTTGCGCGAGGACATGATGAGACACCGCAATGCCGGTGCCACCCCGATCGAGGAATCGCGACATCGCTTCCCAGGACTTTTCGGGAGAGGGCTTTATGAGGTTTGGATCGAACAGGCACACGAAATGAGCCGTCGATTAAGTATGCGGACTCCAGAAGAAAAGCTTCCATGGGCTGGTCCGCCGATGACTGTCCCATCCTTTGCGGCAGCGCGCCAGATGGAAAATTGGGCGCACAGCCAAGAAATCTATGACACTTTGAATCTTCAACGAGCGGCGACAGATCGGCTGAAGCCGATTGCCACGCTGGGCGTAAAAACGTTCAAGTGGGCCTATGTCAATCGCGGCTTACCGGCCCCCGATGCACCGCCGCGAGTTCGCCTTACAGCGCCATCGGGCGCCATCTGGGAATGGAACGCGTACAACACCACAGACATGATTGAGGGTGACGCGTCGGAATTCAGCCAAGTCGTCACTCAGGTCCGCAACCTGGCCGACACGTCGCTGCGCGTAGAAGGTGAGATTGCCCGTCAATGGATGCAAATCGCCCAATGCTTTGCCGGCGCGCCCTCGAATCCTCCGGCGCCCGGCTCACGCCGACGCGGAGTCTGAGAATAGGAAGATGCCCCGGATTGCATTCTGTGCACCCGGGGCTGACTCTCGTGCCGAACTCACGCTCAGGCGCAGGTCACTCAGACTAGCGTCGCACCTCAAGGCCTCGGATCAACGTCCGAACCATTTGCCGAGCAAGGACAAGCCGCGCCTCTAATCCCTGATCTGCCTCGGGTCGCCACCAGATCACGGACCACTGAATCCCTCCGAGAATTGTTTTCACGGCAATCGATGGTTCGGTGTCACCTGACACCGAACCATCTGCTTGTGCAGCCGCAACCTCCGTTCTGTACATCTGCTCCAAACGATCGCGACTCGCAACCAATTCATCAAAGGTCATCCGCTGCACCGATGTCATCGCACTGAATCGATGTAACTGTACGCCCTGCGCGACGACATGCTCGAAAGCGTGATACTCAAACATTGTCAATGCATGAGCCTCGAGCATGGCTGTCACTGCAGGCAACCCGGCATGTTCTGTCTTGCGGGCAGCCGCCACGGCCTCAGTTAACGCCGCCATTCCGACCCGATAGACCTCGAAGAACAAGTCCATCTTTGAGAGGAAGTGGTAGTACACGAGGCCCTTGGTCGCCCGTATCCGTCGCGCCACATCATCAATGCTGGTTGCATGGAAACCGCGCTCCATAAAACACTCCGCGGCAGCCCGAAGTAGATGCATCCGGCTCTCGGAGGAGGTCGAGAATGCGTCTTTCATTCGACTGCCTTGACCATGTCCTCAACGAACTTCTTGGCATCGCCGAAGACCATCATCGTCTTGTCCATGTAAAAAAGTTCGTTATCCAGGCCTGCATACCCAGTTGCCATGGAGCGCTTATTGACAATCACCGTCTTCGCCTTATAAGCGTCAAGAATCGGCATGCCAAAAATTGGACTTCCCTTTTGCAGGGCCGCCGGATTGACGACGTCATTTGCACCAACGATGATGGCCACGTCCGCCAGTCCGAAGTCGTTGTTGATGTCCTCCATCTCGAAGACCTGATCGTACGGAACCTCTGCCTCGGCCAGCAGCACGTTCATATGACCGGGCATACGTCCGGCAACGGGGTGGATCGCATAGCGCACGGAGACTCCCTTTTCCGTAAGCTTTGCCGCAAGCTCCTTCGTCGCGTGCTGAGCGCGAGCAACGGCCAACCCATATCCGGGCACGATGATCACCGTTTCCGAGTTTCCCAGGATGAATGCAGCATCGTCGGCGCTACCACTTTTCACGGTGCGCTGCGTCGTTGTCGATTGCTCGCCAGAGCTGGCGTCGCTCCCGAACCCTCCCAGAATGACATTCAGGAATGCTCGGTTCATCGCTTTACACATGATGTAGCTCAGAATCGCTCCCGAACTGCCAACCAAGCTGCCCGAGATAATAAGCATACTGTTGTTCAAGCTGAATCCAATTCCAGCAGCGGCCCATCCCGAGTAGCTGTTCAGCATCGACACCACGACGGGCATGTCCGCGCCTCCGATCGGAATGATTAGCAGCACGCCGAGCAGGAGGCCGATCATTGTGAGGACCGCGAACGCCATCACGCTCTGGCTACTCCAAAACTCGACTGCAAGATACGCGCATGCCAGACCTAATGTGAGGTTAAGCGCGTGCTGACCAGTGAACATTACTGGCGCCCCTTGGAACAGCCGGAATCGATATCTGCCAGATAGCTTTCCAAATGCGATGATCGATCCGGCGAAAGTTACGGCCCCAATAAAACTGCCCAACGCCAGTTCCAGGCGATTGCCGGGAGGGATCCCATTACCCTCATCAACCAGGCCGAAGGCCGCAGGCTCCGTGACTGCGGAAAAGGCTATCAGCACTGCGGCCATGCCGATCAAGCTATGCATGAAAGCTACAAGCTCTGGCATCTTGGTCATCTCCACCCGACGCGCGAGATAGACGCCTGCGCTTCCTCCGACAATCAGGCCCAACATGACCCACGAGAGGCCGAGGGGCGAGCCAGCCAGCGTCACGATCAATGCCGCTGTGGTCAGCACGGCGATTGCCATGCCCACCATACCAAAGCTGTTACCACGAATTGACGTAGACGGATGACTCAGGCCTTTCAGTGCCTGGATGAAGCAGACACTCGCGACGAGGTACAGTAGCGTGACGACGTTCATGCTCATGCCGCACCTCGTTCGATGYTGGCCGCAGCCTTGCCCTTCTTCTTGAACATCTCGAGCATTCGGCGTGTTACAAGGAACCCTCCGAACACGTTGACTGCCGCCAAAGCGACGGCCAGCACGCCAGCCGCTCTCGCGGCGCCGCTTTCCGTGAGACCCGCCGCAAGCATCGCACCGACGATGACGATCGCAGAGATCGCATTGGTGACGGCCATCAAGGGCGTGTGCAGCGCCGGTGTGACGGTCCACACGACGTGATAGCCCACATACACGGCGAGCACGAAAATAATGAGATTGATAAGAGTAGGTGAGACGGTATGCATGTTTTGGAACTCCGGTCAGCGGCGCTTGATCTCGCCGCCATGTGTCATCAAGCAAGCCTCGACGATGTCATCATCGTGCGGGACTTGTACGGCGGAAACACCGGTCGGCAGTATTAGTTTCAAGAACTGCAGTACGTTTCGCGCGTAGAGCGCGGAACTGTCTGCCGCGACCAAGGATGGGAGGTTGGTCTCGCCGATCAACGTGACCCCATGTCTGACGATTGTCTGGCCTGGCACCGTAAGGGGACAGTTCCCCCCCGCGGGCGCGCCAAGATCGACGATGACCGATCCTTGCTTCATCGACTGGACCATGTCCTCGGTGATCAGTGTCGGCGCGGCGCGGCCTGGGATCAAGGCTGTCGTGATGACGATATCGGCCATTGCCACGCGCCGGCCCACTTCGATCTTTTGCCTATCGAGCCACGATTGTGGCATCGCGCGCGCGTAGCCCCCGACCCCTTCGGCAGCCTCCCTTTCCTCAGCACTCTCGTAGGGGATATCGATAAACTTTGCGCCTAGCGACTCCACCTGTTCCTTGACTGAAGGCCGTACATCGGAGGCTTCGATCACGGCTCCCAGCCGCTTTGCCGTTGCTATTGCCTGCAGTCCCGCGACGCCGACGCCAAGAATCACAACACGTGCGGCTTTGATCGTTCCCGCTGCGGTCATTAGCATAGGAAACAGACGCTGGTAGTTGCTCGCCGCGAGCATCACGGCTTTGTAACCAGCGATATTCGCTTGCGACGAAAGGACATCCATGGGTTGTGCGCGCGTAGTGCGCGGCGCTGCTTCAAGCGCGAATGCGGTCAAACCAGCGGCAGCCATGCGAGCAAGGCCTTCACTGTCAAAAGGGTTTAACATTCCCACCAGAGCCGCTCCCGGCCGCATGATTGACAGCTCGCCGGCGGACGGAGCTCTTACTTTCAACACCAATTGCGCATCAAAAGCGTTCGTGGCATCCGTGACACTTGCACCAGCGGCCTCGTAGGCCGAATCTAGTGCACTTGCCGCAGTGCCCGCCCCTGTTTGGACACGGACGACGTACCCTTGTGCCACCAGCGCTTTTACGGTTTCCGGAGTCGCAGCCACTCGGAGTTCTCCGGAAGCCGTTTCACGCGGCACACCGATGACCAATGGTGCATCGACATAAGAGGAGCTTGTTTTAGTGACCGCGACCATCACACCCTCGCCCGTCCGCTGCTCATATCGGAGCGCATCTGTGCAGCGTACTCTTTGAAATCAACCTCGAGCGTGTAGCGCGCGGACCCCACGTAACGCTTTTCGAGTGCGCGCTTGTGCTGCATGATCTCCTGATACATGACACCACGGGTAGGAAGTTTGACATGGCCTGCAAGTACACGCGCAAGCCACTGCCCTTGGATCTCGACTAGTGGGATCGTCGGCCCGATCGGTTGCACCAGTCCCGCAAAGTAAAGCCCTGGTGCGTGAGGAACCGCCATACGTCGATAAAGATCTGCCTTGCCGTCGTCCACTTTAAAGACGCGTTGGTCGATAAAGGGAAAGGTTGTCTTGTAGCCGGTTGCGTAGATGATGGTATCGACCTCTGCGGCACTACCATCCTCAAAGCACACCTTTTCGCCGATCAGTTCCTTCACATTCGACTTCACTTTGATCCAACCGTGGCCCACATAGGGCAACAGTTCCTGGCTAAGCGTCGCGTGCTCGCGCCAGATTGCATGCTTCGGCCGCGGAACGCCGAAGCGGGATTGATCGCCCACGGCGAGGTACATCAGATGCTTCATGGTGGTTCGGACCATGCGCGTAGGCAGTTTCAGCTTTGAGCCTAGGAAGGACGACCATCGATCGCTCGGCAGCCCCATGATGTACTTCGGCATGATCCATGCACTGCGACGAGTCGAGATATAAGTGTTCTTCGCAAGCTTGCAGACATCGACCGCGATGTCCACCGCCGAGTTTCCGATGCCCACCACAAGCACGTTCTTTCCAAGAAAAGGCTCTGGCGTTTTGTAATCATGCGCATGCAAGCTCTCGCCCTGAAACTCGCCATTGAAGCGCGCCCACCGCGGATCCCAAAGATGACCATTCGCGACGATCACCGCGCGATATCGCTTCGATTCGCGGTCGTGGAGTGTGACTCTCCACGCTCCGTCGGCATCCTGACTTACGCTCTCGACTTTTGTGTTGAAGCGCACGTGAGGTCGAACCTTAAAATGATCCGCATAGTCCGACAGATACTTGATCACTTCAAAGTGAGAGAGAAAGTCCGGATAGTGGTCTGGGATCGGATAGTCGGAGTAACCAAGGTTGCGTCGGCTGGTATCAATGTGCAGGCTGCGGTATGCGGACGACATCCCGTTATCGTTTTGATAGCGCCACATCCCACCGATGTCGGATCCGATCTCATAGCAATCGAATGCCACACCGCGCTCGAGGAGCGCCTTTGCCGTAGTTACACCGGAAGATCCTGCCCCGATGATGCAAACCGGAAGAGCCGAAATATCATTCATCGCAATACCTTTCTTGGAATAGGGTAATCGTTCAAAACTGCATCGCGCTCAAACAGTGGCGATAGGGGTAACCGGGGAAGCAATTGCGCCAGGCAGTCGAAGCGGTGGCGCTGTCAGCAGAAATCGAGAATGCCCTTGCCGGCGCAGATGATTGGCAAGCGGACCTAAGTGCCACAACTCACCAAGATGAATCCCCTGCTTGAATAGGCAATGCTCGTGAAGCGGTAGCGCCGAGCAACAGACATCACCCAAGCCACGCGCGGGATAGGCTTCGACCGCGTAGTTGTCGGCAACAATGGCGGCAACGCCGGAGTCCGTGATCCATTGCAATAGACCCGAGTCCCGCCCATCAAGTACACAGCCGGTCTGCTCTAGTACTGCAATGTCGGGGCTACCTTGCATGCCTAGAACAGCGTCCGCGAAACCGGTATGCAGGCATACGATGTCCCCCTCTTCGACCGTCACACCATCTTTGGCAAGCACATACTCGAGATCAGACAGACCAATGAGTCGTCTCCCCGCGCCGAAGTTTGCGAGCAGATCAATCATCACGCCGCGACCTTGAACGCCCTTAGCCGCCATATGCTCAATGCCGAGCGCTAAAGCGCGCGACTCCACCTGCGACTCGTCGCATCCATCGATCAGAACAATGTCCTCGCCCGCTGCGAAGCCGTTGTAATAGACAGGGCGCGGCACGCCGTCGTCGAGTACATCGAACATAGCTCCGACATGCGCAAGCCCATCCCACTGGGTAGAGTATTGGAGGTGCAGGATCGCGACGTCATCGCTCAGCACATCCGTCCTCAGAGGATCGACATCGGCCAGGCGGAAATTCAGACCGAGTCGCCCATGCCTGCGGGTAGGGCTTAACTGCGGCGGGTGGCGATTCGGGTTCAGGATATTGCCCCCGGGTAGATCGAG
Source organism: Cupriavidus sp. 05N39 (assembly GCF_056397325.1). NCBI lineage: Bacteria > Pseudomonadati > Pseudomonadota > Betaproteobacteria > Burkholderiales > Burkholderiaceae > Cupriavidus > Cupriavidus sp. 05N39. The sequence continues at coordinate 21,065 of NZ_JBFTNE010000136.1, read as the reverse complement.
GGGAAGGCTTAGGCAAAAGCTCTTGCCCTCTCGCACCTCGGCAACTGCCGCCCGGGTTCTCTCAGGCGTCAGCAGGTTCAGGCGCCCCAACTGATCGTCAACGCCGAAGTCTCCCCAGTTGGATCCATCGGGGCGCCGTTCCCAGCGGCTTTTGGTCATGATCGTTCTCCTCCGTGGCACACGACAGGCGCCTCTGTGTCGGTCAAGCTACTGAGGAGTATGCCCAACGATCTACTTGAATGCAAGATATTTATTCTTTGCAGTTGTGTTATCTACTTGATAGTATGATGACATCAGATAGGAGGCAGCATGACGATCGAGTTTTTCTTTCCCGACGCTCATCCGCACGGCACCCAGGGGGGCCACGCGAACGATGAGGCCGCAAGTGCACTGGAGTTCACCGCCTTGAGGCCAGGCCGCTGCTATGGCACCCATGAATTGGCCCTGACGCCTGAACTGGTTGAGGCATGGTGCAAACTCTATGGCGCGCCGCTTCCAACACGAGACGTACCAGCAGGCTTTCTGTCGGTGATTTCCATCCGTGCGTTCATGGCGACGATGCCAGTTCGCCCCCCTGGCGGGATCCACGCAGCCCAACGCTTTACGATTCATGCGCTGCCACGCGTGGGCGAGCGAGTGTTGACATCCGTGCACTGCGGAGCGAAGGAGGCACGTAATGGAAGGCTCTGGGTTGACCTAGAAATGAAGTGCCGCGGTGCGGCCGATCGCACGCTCTTCGAAGGCGTCCACAAGGCCCTGTGGGCACGCTAACTAGGACTTATACGATGAAACTAGAACCCCTCTCGCTGCACATCACCCCTGAAGCCGTTTTAGCGTACGCGCATCTAACCGACGACTTCAATCCCATCCATTTGGACGCAGCGTTTGCAGCTGCATCGCAAATGAAAGGACAGATCGCTCACGGCACTCTGTCGTTAGGCGTGCTATGGCAGGCGCTGGCACAGGTTCCCTCCACGCGCCCGGAGAGTTGGATTTTGGACATCAGATTTCAGCTGCCCGTACGCCTTGGAGACCGCGTTACCGCCGGCGGCAGCATGATTGATGCAGACTCACTAGAGGTGTGGGTGCGCAATGATCACGGACAAACGGTGATCGCCGGAGTCGCTCGACAAGCCAGATAGGTCGTCACCCAGCATGAGTGTACTCCGCTGGGGTACCCAGCATACGGAGCGCAAATTCGCAGAACTGTTCCACCACTACCTCCGGCGCTGGATCGACGTTGGTTCGGTACCAGCGTCGGACCCATTGCGTCATCCCCATGACCGCACGAGAAGCGAGTTGCGGCTGATCTGTAAGGAACACCCCCTGTGCGGCGCCGTCTTCAATGATGGCACTCAATCGCTTATGGAACTCCATCTCTAATCCGCGAATGTCGACCAGCATCTCCTTCGGAAGATGCTTCTCCTCAGCGGCCATAAGCGTCCATAGGCCTCGGTTGACGATATTGCGACGCATCGCCGTGCGGATGAAATCTTTCAAGCGCTCGACCGGTGCACCCCCGCTCATCGTCGAGCCATTCAGCATCGATAACGACTCCCGCAGTTCTCGATCGCAGATGGCGGCAAGTACCGCGTGCTTGTTGTCAAAGTACTGATAGATGAACGGCTTGGTCATCTTCAGTTGTTCGGCAATCGCATCCATGGTCGTRCCAACAAATCCATGCTCCATGAATAACTTGGCAGCCGCCTGCAGGATGCGCTCGATCTTCAGATTGCGAAGCTCATCCTGGAGGGATGGCTCCGCGTCAATACTCGTGGGAACGACCGCCCTTTCCTCGCTATCGCCAGGTATCGGCTTGCGCCGCCCTGTCTGCTTGCGAGCCGGTCGCGCCTGAGATGCTCCGGCGCGAGATCCCGGCGAGTTCTTCTTCTGAGTGGTCATGTCTTTTCCTAAGTTCTGATCAGTCGCTGCTAACTACCTTGACTTATTCATACTGGATAGTAGACTATAGAACCGTGCAGTACCAGATTTTGACGAACGACGTCATCGACTCGGCGTCATGGCGCGATCCATCCGACGACGGTTCATATATCTACCTACCAGTATGATCTCTGATTCTACCGCAATTGCCGAGGTGTGCCAGTGAGTTGGATCACAGGTGTCGGATTGACCTCATTTGGCCGGCTGTCAGGGCAGGACACGCTTGCGCTGATGGCGGACGCTGCAGAACTTGCGCTGATTGATGCYCAGCTTGTTAGATCGCAGGTGGATGGATTGCTTTGTGGCTACTCCACCACTATGCCCCATCTCATGCTGAGCACCGTGTTCGCGGAGCATTTTGGCCTATCGCCGAGCTACGCGCACGGTATGCAAGTGGGTGGTGCCACCGGTCTCGCAATGCTGATGCTCGCCCACGAGCTTGTAAATGGCGGATTGTGCAACCATGTGCTTGTGGTCGCAGGAGAGAACAGGCTTAGTGGCCAAAGCCCAGATGAGGCGCTACGCAATCTGGCACAGGTTGGACATCCGCGTTACGAATTACCATTCGGCGCAACTATTCCTGCCTACTATGCCCTCGTTGCCTCTCGATACATGCATCGATTTGGGTTACGGGAGGAAGACCTAGCTGAGCTAGCTGTCGCGATGCGCCGCAATGCCAAATTGCATACCGGTGCTCATCGCCGAGAGCCAATCGCCATTGATGACGTGCTGAACTCGCGCAGCATCGCGTCTCCCCTGAAGCTGTTGGATTGTTGTCCTGTCTCAGACGGCGCTGCAGCATTTGTCGTTAGTCGCGAACGTACCTCTGCGTTCGGCGTTCGCGTATTGGGTTGCGGCCAAGCCCATACCCACCAGCATGTCACTGCCGCCCATGATCTGACAATGTTCGGCGCTGCTGCATCGCTTGAACAAGCAAGCGCGCGCACAGGCGTTCTCGCCGCCGATGCCCGATACGCGGCAATCTACGACAGCTTCACCATCACGCTAGCCATATTGCTCGAGGAACTCGGCTTGGCGCCTCGTGGTGGCTCCGCCGAGCGCGCCCGCAATGGGGATTTCGATATCAATGGCAACTTGCCCCTTAACACGCATGGAGGACTCCTGAGCTACGGCCATTGCGGCGTCGGCGGAGCGATCGCGCATCTGGTCGAAGCACATCAGCAAATGACTGAGCGCGCTGCTAATCGCCAGGTCCGCGACGCCTCGCTCGCGCTCATACACTGCGACGGCGGTGTTCTGTCGTCGCATGTCACGGCATTCCTGGAGAGAGTCCATTGAGCACCGTAGCTATTGCCGATTGGTCTACTGGCGAGCCCGGCATCGCATATCAGCTTTGTGAAAGCTGCCGACACACCTGGTATTTCGAACGCTCCTTTTGTCCAAATTGCGGCGACAAGCGACCGAGCCGGCTGCAAGCAAGTGGTCATGCGAGAGTGTATGCCGCCACGACCGTGACGAGGGCACCGTCGCCAGAGCTCGCCGAGTTGGGCCCTTACGCGATCATGCTGCTCGACGCGGAGGAGGGATTCCGAATGATGGCGCACGGAGACTCTTCGCTGCAAGTTGGAGACATGGCACGAGTGACCTTTCGCCAGTTCGGCGGAAGGCTTACACCCTATTTCATTGCACCGAATGCACGAGACTGAAGAGGATTGATTGGCGCTTTGGCTCGACAGAATCGATTCGCCGACCGGCAAGACTCGGCGATTCCACGCAACTCAAAGCATCGCCCCGTGCTGAGTAGTCTATGGTCCTAAGCGCCATTTCGTCGTCTGAAGTACCTTCACAAGGCCCTACTGCCGAATGACACTCTTTCGCAGGCCGCCTGTTTAGCCTTTACCTATTCTCACTGTCATCGAGGAGACACCCTATGACACCAAGCAATACCACTCCGCCCGCCGAAGGCTGTATCGACACCGAAGTAGTCGATGGCATTCTGCTGATCGGGATTAACCGTCCCTCGAAGCGCAATGGCATCACACCCGTGATGCTTAGGCAGCTGGCCGAAGCCTACACGCGGCTCGACGACGATCCCGACCTCCGAGTCGGTCTACTCTATGCTGTCGGCGAGCACTTCACCGGGGGCATGGATCTTCCCGCGCTCGCCGAGTACCAGAAGCGAGGGGAACGGCCGGTACCGCGTGATCAGAATCTCGTGGAAGCGCACGACCTCGGCTTGCCTGGCTACCGGCGTCGGACCAAGCCCGTTGTTGCGTCCGTCCAAGGCATCTGCTTTACCGTGGGAGTAGAGCTGATGCTCGCAGCAGATATGGTCGTCGCCGCCGATAATTGCCGCTTCACCCAAATGGAGGTGGGCCGCGGAATCATGGCCGCAGGTGGCGCCACGATGCGCATGGCACAGCGATGCGGATCGGGTAATGCTCTCTATCTTCTCCTTACAGGGACTGAGTTCAATAGTGTTGACGCCCTTCGTTTCAACTTTGTGCAGAAGGTTGTGCCTGCGGGGGAGCAGTTTGCTGAAGGGCTGGCGCTTGCCCGGCGCATCGCGCAGCAAGCGCCGCTTGCGGTTGTCGCCACTCGGTTGAACGTACGAAAATCGATCGAGGAAGGGCCGCTGGCGGCCGTGGCAGAAATACTGGATGTGCAGAAGCGATTGTCCTCGAGCGAGGATGCTGCAGAGGGGCGACAGTCATTTATTGAGCGTCGCCCTCCCGTGTTCACGGGTCATTGAGTGACTTTCCATCGAGACGGCTATGACAGACTCACTTCCTTTTTCCCCATCATCGTACGAAGCCATCGTCTTCGAGGTAGTCGGTGACGGCATCGCCATCGTCACGCTGAATCGGCCCCAGGCGCGCAACGCTCTTGATATGCGTATGCGCGAGGATTTGGCGAGTGTCGCGGAATATCTGCGTACGGCTTGCTCGGTGCGAGCTGTCGTGCTCACTGGTGCCGGAGGGAGCTTCTGCGCTGGCGGTGATCTGCAGTCGATGGGCGAAGAGCGTACTGGTCCACAGTCACGTAGGCGAGTCGCCGAGCTGAACAATTGGTGCTCGAAGCTCGCTGCTCTTGAGATTCCGGTTGTCGCTGCCGTCGATGGTCCTGCTTTTGGCGGTGGCTTCAATCTGTGCCTTGTCGCGGACTTCATCCTCGCGACGCCGACGGCCCGGTTCTCGCAAGTGTTTGCAAGGATTGGCCTAATACCAGACCTCAGCGGCCTGTATTTGCTTCCCCGCATGATCGGTCTCCAGCGTGCTAAGGAGCTGGTCTTCAGCGCCCGCACTGTTGAGGCCGACGAAGCCCGACATCTGGGAATCGTTTATGAGATCGTTCCCGCGGAAGAACTTCTTAAGCGCGCGGTAGATCTTGCGAGTCGCCTCGCACAAGCCTCCTTACCTGCGTTTGGCTTGACGAAAGCGATTCTGAATCGTTCGTTCGAGACTGATCCGCGCACTCTGGCTGAACTCGAATCAATGGCCCAAGCCATCGCCATGAGCACGAACGAGCACCACGACGCCGTCTCACGCTTCCGCGCGAAACAGCCGTTGGCGTTTGAGCCAATCAAACGATCGGCGTAATCGCTGCCTCACCCACTTGGAGTTTCATAAATGCGCACACTGCCTGCCATCTTTGACAATCTGGCGCTGCCGATCATTGGCTCGCCCATGTTTATCGTCAGCAATCCAACGCTTGTAGTAGAGCAATGTAAAGCAGGGATTGTTGGATCTGTGCCCGCTCTGAACGCGCGGCCGCAGTCTCAGCTCGATGAATGGATCAGCGAGATCCGCGAGCGCCTTGCCGCCTACGATAGTCAAGCTGCAACTCCAGCGGCGCCGTTCGCAGTCAATCTGATCACGCACAAAACAAACGCCCGGCTGGAGCAGGACCTGGAGGTTGTGATCAGGCACAAGGTGCCTCTTGTGATTACATCGCTCGGCGCTCGCCCAGAGGTCAACGAGGCAATCCACGCGTACGGTGGCATCGTGTTCCACGATGTCATCAACAACACGTTTGCACGTAAAGCCATCGAGAAGGGTGCTGACGGGGTAATTGCCGTGGCGGCCGGCGCGGGTGGCCATGCGGGCGTGAAGAGTCCGATTGCACTGATTCAGGAGATTCGAGAGTGGTTTGACGGCCCCTTGGCGTGAGGAATATCACGCTGCACGACATCGCCTCGGCTTGGCAAACCAGGCTTAGTTGCCACCGAATGGACGCGCGCAGCGTGTGCGTCCGTGTCTGTGTGCTTTGCCGCGGCAACACGTTCTCTCGCCCAAGGCGTAAATGGGATCCTCTCATGGATCCCATTTATCTTCAAGCCGCTAGTGAGACTGCAGCTTGCGGACGTTTTGGGACACGCGGCCTCCCCGATCGTCGGCAAGCGTCTATTAAGCTCAGGCGGGTCCCGAATCTGAAGCGGCGCGATTTGCCCAGGCCACGTTGGAGCGCCACGGCATTTCCGGCAATGTCGGCTATCTCACTATCAACCTGGTCTCATGCGTGCAGTTATTTGATTTGTCGCTGCGCAAAGTACAGCGTGTCTGCGCTTGCGCTCTGCGTTTCCTAAGCAATCTGCCGTGGGATGGGCTCTTGGTTTGCCTGGCGGCCGCGCGGATCAAGGCGTCCGAGATTTACAATGAGCTGACCCTGGGTGACAATCGTGTCGGCGATGCACCGTCATTTGATTTGTTTGTTGAGGGTCTGGGCCCTTCCGGGTTGGAGGTCGAATGCAAGTCAGTGTCGAACGACAAAGGCCGCCGCTTCGACGACGATCAGTGGAAAGTCGGGTGTGCGGGCTGACGGCACACAAATCGAAGTTCGCGATTTCCCTGCATCATATGCTGCTGCCATCGCGTCAATGCACGGGCAGTACAACGCGAAGCGCTTGAGTGGCTCACTCGGACTCGAAACGTGCGCCACTTCACTGAACCTGCGCGGGGACGCGGTCTCTCTGTCATTGCAATCCAGAGCATGAAGCGACATACCTTCTTGGAAAGTGCGATGCGAATGGCATCCGATGCAGCCACGCGGCAGTTGAGCGGTAAGCTCGTGATGGGCCTGGAAGCCGTCTCAGGGACCGAACTAGCGGCGCTTGCGGAGCAAGATAACGGGCCAGGCAGCGTGTTTTCTGCTTTGCAAATTCGTGTCAGTACGCCTGAATCGGCCCGAAATGGCAGACGTGATCGGCGCTACGTTCGTCGGTAAAAAGGAAATGTCGGATCTTGGGAATGCGCTGGCGATTCAAGGCCGTTCGTACACCTTCTTCAACACCGAGAGTCCGTTCTGGTATCCGGACTTCGCTCGCATATTTGAGACACACGCAATCACGTCGTCGGCTCAATCCTCTTCTGCTACGCATTGATCATGGTACTTCCCACCACCACTTATTTCGAGAATGAGCTTCGCGATGCCTACGACATGCTACGCAACCACGATCCATGGGCCTACATCACCGATGTGTTGACCCGCCTGCCCACCCACCTGAACAGCCGCATCGACGAGCTGCTTCCCCACAACTGGCGTCCCGCACGCTGAGCGCGTCTGCTCTCTCACAACCGCTCTCAACCGGCAACGTGGGACGGCGAGACGCTTACACTGCATCATCAAAAATCCCGGGCGAAAAGCGTTCCAAGCAGGTTCCGCGCGCGTTCTGCAAGATCCCGTTGCGAAGCCGTGCAAAGCACGAGGATGCGGCTCGCATGAAGGTCATCAACTTCTTGAGCAAGTCGCTGAATGGCGCCATTTCAGAAGACTACTCTTTGTGGGCGCGTCTGATAGGCAAAAAAAGCATGTAAATTCAGATTTAGTTTTATTATTAATATACTTTTCTAGACCGCAACAGCGATAAATCAAGAAATACAACCAATTAGTACAATGCTATATATAGTTGAATGTGAACAAAGCGGAGCAACCACCGCATCAATTATGGCCCAAGGACGTTTTGAGTGGAACTTGACATCAAGTACCATAATGGCCTCCGCTGTTTCCCATCAGATTCTTCGTGAACCGATGTTCAACTCGTTGTGAAGAAGTGGTGGTAGGCAGTAATCGCCCTTATCTGAATCGAGGAATCGTCTGTGAGTGTCGCCGTTGAAGCCCTGTTTACTTCCGCGTTGGGTCTGCAAGCTCCGTGGATGGTATCCAAAGTTGACCTCGATACAAGCAGACGCCGGATCGATTTCGAAGTGTCCTGCGACGCGAAGAAGTTGCCGTGTCCAGCCTGTGGGGTGAGCGGACAAGGCATCCATGATCGGGTCAGACGTGACTGGCGTCATCTCGATTTTTTCCAGCACGAGGCGTGGCTGCACGCCGACGTGCCGCGGGTCGATTGCAGTACCTGCGGCAAGACCACTGCGGTGGATGTTCCGTGGGCGCGGCCGGGCAGCGGCTTCACCCTGCTGTTCGAGGCGCTGGGCCTGTCGCTATGCCAATCCCTGCCGGTCGCGCAGGCGGCCTCCCTGTTGCGAGTGAACGCCAGGCGGCTATGGCGCCGGATCGAACACTATGTCGGGACGGCGCGCGCCAGGGAAACGATGGACGGGGTCAAGGTTATCGGCATCGACGAGACCAGTATCAGACGCGGCCATGATTACGTCACGGTGGTACATGACCTGGAAGCGAAACGCCTGCTGTTCATGGCCGAGGGCAGCGACCACAAGACCGTCACCGAATTCAAGGCCGACCTGGTCACGCACGGCGGCAATCCTGACGAGATCAGGCACGCCTGCATGGATATGGGGGCAGCTTATATCAAGGGCGTCACCGAAGCCTTGCCGCACGCGCAGATCAGCTTCGACCGGTTCCACGTGATCGCCCTGGCCAACGAGGCGATGGACGAGGTGCGGCGTGAAGAGATGCGAGAACAGCCGGACGTCGTGCGGGCTGCGCTGGGGACGCAGCGCAAGACGATCAAAGGCTTGATGTGGGGCATGCGTCGGGATCACGCTGACTGGAACAAGGATCAAATCAATACGATGCACCGGTTGCAGCGCTCGAACCTGAAGAGCGCACGCGCCTGGCGCCTGAAGGAGGGGTTGCGTACGACCTACAGCGTGGCCGTGAAGAGTAACTGTCCGCAGAAAGCCAAGGAGATGCTCAAGGGCTGGATCTCATGGGCGAAGCGTTGTCGGCTTGAGCCGTTCAAGCGGCTGGCCACGACCCTCAAGGAGCGCCTGCCTGGCGTCGTGCGCGGCATGCTCGACGGCCGCAGCAATGCCTATGTCGAGGCGATGAATGGCATGCTCCAACAAACCAAGCGGGCCGCGCGCGGATTTCGAACCGTGAAGAACTTCGTGGCCATCGCCTACCTCCGTATGTCCAGGCTAAAACATTTGCCGCAAAACCCCTTGTGTCCCGCCGCGTCGCGTGATCAAGGGATTAAACGCTATCGCGCCGGCCGTCAAGTTCCACTCAAATCGGCATAGAGCCTCAATTATTTACTGGCCGCCTCGCATATTGCTACAGCGTTAGAACTTATGCCTCATTCCAAAACCCGTGCTTATCCCCCCACCACTGTTGCTAAGCTTGTCGTAAAGGACGTTCGCATAGAGATCGCTCCGCTTCGATAGTGGATACAAGTAGCCGATCGCATAGTCCCGACGCTTGAAATCCGCCTGACCTTCGGGGCGAATATTGGTCTGCACAACCGATGCCATGATCTTTCCGTTAAAGATTGGGTAGGTCGCACCAATCTGAAACGAATCCGTGCTTCGTTTGGTACCGCCGCTTGTCCGCGTACCCACATACTCGAGGAATCCCTTGACAACCCCGAAGTCGTATGCTGTGCCGAGTGTAAAGGCGTCTTGTGCCCAGCTCCCAATAGGCAAGCCCGGACCGGTTTTTACACGTTGAAATGCTGCGGTTGCCGTAAACTTTCCTCGGTCGACGTAGAGCATGGCGCCAAAATTGTTGGTTGAATTTGTGCCGGCCGCCTCACCAAGCGAATATAGAAAGCGCCCCGACAATCCACCAAAATCCGGCGTGTAGTATCCAACGGCATTGTTCCAACCCGAATCACCCGCAACGTAGCGTCCGAAGGTCTGCACCCAGAGCGGATTCTGTAATGGAGAGAACTTGGTTGATGATCCGTAGGGGTCGAACTGAGTTGTGGCGAGGAAGAAAGGGTTCCTGAGCCGACCGAGCCTGACCTCACCAATGTTGGCTTTCTCCAGGCCAACATAGGCATTGCGTGACAACATGGTGTCCGTGGGACTGCGACCACTCGCTCCGGTATCCGTCAGAAAGTAGCCTTCCAGCCGAAAATTTGCCATCAGTCCGTCGCCCAGGTCCTCCGTGCCTGTCAATCCCCAGAACGAAGTTGTCATACCCCCGCTCTCGACTCCAATCGTGCTCTTGGCGGCACCGCTAGGCTTCGTTGAACCGACATATGCATCTACGATTCCGTAGAGTTCAACACAATTCGCCGCACACGATGCTAAAAACAGCGATACACCGACACAGCCGGACGCAACGCGCGCCAGCACGGCAGGTTTATTCATCATGCCTCCAATCCTTTGCGGTATTTCGAGAAGGCGCACGTCTCCCATTTCCTAAGCCACTTAACGTGGCCGGACGGTTGAAAGCGGCACCAATTATTCAGAGGGAAAGTCTGTCGTAATGTCTTTTTTGAAGCGGTTGCAATGCCGAGGCAGGTTGCCCTGAAGCCAAGTCACCGAGACCGAGGCGGGATCGCGCCACTTGGTATTCAAGCGCGAGGCACGCGATGAGAGACGCAGCCGCGCCGGCCTCTCGAACAGCGCCGATACCCTGTCCGGCGCCCCAGATGTCTTTCCAAGCCTTGGGCTTGCTCTCGCCGCTAACGAAGCTCATCGCGCGCCCCCCGGAAGCCGGGAGGTTATCGGGATCTAGCCCGGCATTGCGAATCGAACGCTTCAGGTATGGGGTCACGCTTTCACACCCGCTGTTCGTGCGATCCGTCCCCAGCGATCTAGGCCGGTGTGGATCTCCCGAACAAGGTCTTCGGGTGTACTTGTCCAGATTTCGAACTGCTGCTCGTTGGCCGTCTTGCTGACGCGCGGCGAGCGCAACGCTTCGGTCAGCGCGGCATACAGACGCGAACGAATGTCCTCGGGCAGCCTGGGAGGCGCCGCCACGGCGAACCACAGGTCGGCTCCCACCTCGTTGAATCCGCCAAAGCCCGCCTCGGCCATCGTCGGTATCGTGGGCAAGAAGGACCACCGCTTGGCAGTCGTGACCGCCAGCTGACGTACGCGCCCCGCAGTCACGGCCGGCTGTGAGTTCGTGGGCATGTCGAACATGAAGGTGATGTCACCTGCCATCAACGCGGCCAGCGCCAGTCCGTTGCCGCGGAACGGGACGTGCACCAGCGGCACACCCGCGACTCGGCTCAGGATTTCACCCGAGAGGTGATTGGATGCGCCAATGCCAGCCGAACCATAGGAGACGGTCTGCACCTTCGCCCGGGCGACAAGATCGGAAACCGTTCGTATCCCGCTCTGTGAATTGACGATCAACTGATTGGCATACCGGCACGCCAAAGTCAGCGGCGTGAAGTCCGATAGTGGGTCGAACGATAGCTTCGGGTAGATGTGTGGATTGATCGTATGAGTGCCGGTGCTGATTAGTCCGATCGTGTAGCCATCAGCAGCTGCTCGCGCGATTCGAGCGCAGCCGATATTGCCTCCGGAGCCGCCAAGGTTCTCGACGATCACGGGTTGCCGAAGAATCTCCGAGACGACGGCAGCAATCGGCCGAGTGAACACATCGGAGGGCCCGCCCGCAGCGTATGGCACGATCCAGCGAATGGGTCTTGAAGGCAATGTGTCAGCAGCTCGCACGACACCGAGTCCYGCGCCCAGCGCGGCGGCGGTTCCGCCCAGTATCAGGCGCCGACGCGTCGCGGCCGGAATGCTGGAAGTCGAACGTTTCATGTCTTGTCTCCTGGTTCAATCGGTAGCGCCGTTTGTCGCCCAGTCCTGCGAGTCAACGCCGGCTCGGATCCACTATCCAGCTAGGCGGGCGGAACTCCGACCGTCATTCCTCCGCACACGTAGAGCGTCTGTCCGGTGACAAAGCCGTTGCGCCCATCAAGAAAGAACGAGGCAGCCTGAGAGACGTCTTCCGGCTCTCCCATCCGGCGAACCGGTATCGCATCGACGATCGCCTGCGTTCGGGGAGCTCCGGGCGGATTCGCGGCCTCGAACAGCGCAGTTCGAATCGGACCGGGGCCGATAGCGTTGACTGTGATGCCGTGCTGCCCCAGCTCAAGGGCCCAAACCCGGGTCATCCCAATGAGGCCGGCCTTTGTGGCCGCGTACGCGCTGCGCATCTCCTTGCCCAACGCGGCACGGGAAGAAATGTTGACCACCCTCCCGAATCCGGCTTCCCGCATACCAGGTAGAACTGCCTGCATGCATTGAAGGGCGCAGCGAAGGTTGAGTGCGACTGCGAGGTCCAAATCTACCAAGGTTTGGTCTGCGATTGATGCAGGACGTACGACCCCGACGTTGTTGACCAGCCGAGTGATCGGACCGCCCTCCAGCGCTAGCTTCAACGCCTCGGCGGTCGCATCATCATCCGCGAGATCCACATCGATCAATCCGCCGGCGCGATCCAGAACGATCGTCTCGTAACCCTGCGCCTGGCACGCAGCCGTGATCGCCGCGCCAATACCTGCCCCCCCACCGGTGATCAGTACCCGGTCGCGAGTGACCAAACCCTTCTTCATCACAGCTCCTTCTTCGCTGCTTGCGGACTACGCTGGACTCAGTTGTGCAGCACTACGGCATCGACCGCGCGACAGCCGTCACCGACCGCACCGACCAGGATCGGATTGATATCGACGCTCTGAACGTCGGTGGATCCCGCGATCAGTCGTCCAACCGACATCACTGCGTCAACGTAGGCCTCGACATCAAGAGCGGGTTCGTCTCTCACTCCACCCAACAGGGGAGCGATACGAAGACGCTGTAGTCGCTCGATAACCTCGGCTCGTCCAAACGGAACCAATAGAAGTTGGTTGTCCGGCATGACTTCGACGTACTTGCCACCATCTCCGATAACGACAACCGGACCGAAAACCGGGTCCCTGTGAGCACCGATCATCATCTCGCGCCCACCTTTTCGCATCGCGGCAACGATGACGCCTTCAAAGGGCAGACCAAGATCGGCGAGTGTCTGTTGCAGCTTGCCGAAGGCTTCCGCGATTTCCGTCTGCGAACGCAACCCCAATCGCACCAAACCCAGCTCGCTCTTGTGAGCGACCTTGCTGGAACAACCTTTGACGACAACCGCGTCCCCCGCTTCGGCGAACGCCGCCAAAGCCTCCTGCACGGTCATGCACAGTCGGTGCCATACAACCGGTACCCCCATCTCCGCGATGCGCGCAAGACTCTGTGCCTCGTTCGCCATCAGGGGCTCACGGCGCTCAGTCATGACGGGGACGGGATCGAGGTACGCACCAGCACGTCGATGGCGCGCTAACTCCAAACGCTCGTGGTGGCGCGTGAATCGGTCGAGCGCCGATACCGCACTGCTTTCCGAGGAGAAAACCGGTACGTCGCGTTCACGGAACAAGGCCGCCACGTCCGGTTGCGGCGTGGCTGCCACAACCGGCTTTCCGGTGCTGGCTTCCAAACGCGCCGCCGCATCCGCGTAGCCTTCGACGTCGTAGCCTGCTCCGGCGACCGGAAATGCAACGAGAAATGCGTCAGCATTTGGATCCCGCGCGATGACGTCGAGAGCCTTGCTGAAGAGGCTGCTATCCGTGAGCAGAGCACCCGTGATATCGACCGGATTGGTAACGTTCGCGAAGGTTGGAAGAATGGCCGCGAGGGACTGTCGAGTTGAAGGGTCGAAGCTGGCCATCTGCATCCCATGCATGCTGGCTGCGTCCGCAGCAAGCACCCCTGCCGCTCCAGAATTGCTCACCGTCACGATGCTCCGGCCACCCACCTTCCAGCGCTTCAGGTACATCTCAGCGGCATCGACCAGTTGCTCCATTGTGTGCGCACGCCAGACGCCATGTTGCTCAAAGAAACTGTCGACCACACGGTCTTCGCTTGCTAGCGCACCGGTGTGCGATAGCGCGGCGGCTTTACCGGCGGCCGTACGCCCGGACTTCAGCGCGAGCACGGGCAGACGACGCTCCTGAGCGATTCGTCCGAGCTTTTGAAGCTGGTGCGGGTCGGGCATGCCCTCGAGATACAGGAGCATCAGTCGGACCTGCTCATCCTCGGCGACCGCCGTCGCCAACTCGGCGATCGTGACATCCGCGTCGTTGCCTGTTGCGTGGGCGTGCCGGATGCCCAGCCCCCGGCGCCGAAGCAGCCCGTACGGCGCCATCCCCAGCGTCCCACTCTGGCTGAGGATCGCTATGTGTCCGTCAGCGGGCGGACACTCTTTGATCATCGTCGAAAATGTGGCTAGAGCCCCATTGCTGAAGTTTGCAAGCCCCTGACAATTCGGCCCGATCAGCCGCATGCCCGCCGCGCGAGCGGTGTCGACCATCGAGCGCTCGGCAGTCTTTCCCTCAACGGAGTGACCCTCGCCAAAGCCAGAACTCATGACGATTCCGATCCCTGTTCCGATGCGGGCGCACTTCTGCACCGCTTCAATCGCCTCGTTCCGCGGTACCGCGATGATTGCGAGATCCGGAGCCTCCGGCAGTTCCTCGATCGAGGGCCACGCCTTCAAGCCCTGGACGCTTGAGCGGGTGGGATTGATAGGGTAGATGCGCCCTTTGAAGCCAAAGCGCTGCAGGTAGTCAACCGGTCGACCACCGATCTTGTCCGGATTCTGTGAAGCACCCACGATCGCAATGGAACGTGGCGCCAACGCGGCCTGAAGCGAAGTCGTCATGGGAAGTCTCCTCGAGTTATTTGCCTTCGGCAGAGTCGGCGGCCACAAAATAGGGAAGCTCCCGCGCCCCGAAAGATCGAAACGAAGCGCGGACGCGCTCACCGATGCGCAGMGAGACATCGCCATGAGCCGTCATGCGAAACCCCTCTTGGGGCAAATCAGACTACACGAAGTCTGATCGAGCGAGGCTTGTCTTACGCAGAACTCGTACCAATGAGTTTGTTAGTCTACTGTACAGTAGGAAAATGTCAAGCTCTTCCTTGTTGCGATTTGTGCCTCTCTGAACTGTTCTTCGCCAACCCTGTGCAGCGATCGCGTGGGTGCCCTGCCTCCCCGATATTCAAGCCAGATCTGCTTAGGCTCGCACTCGAGGCTCATTGTTGGCACGCGAATGTTCGGTACGCTGGACCCGGAGGCCTCATTCTGGAGCAGCAGCGTGAGCGTGCGATACGGGCGAGTGAATGTCTCGAACTCACCGACAAAGAGCTGATATGCCTCTATATGAACGCCTCCCGTTTGCGAGGCTTTTGTGCGCTCTGACCTGACTAGGTTGGGTTGCGGCTTTGTATTCGGCCTGGTTGCAGCCCTGATAGGCTGCGGGCCCCGATGAAATTCGCTGACTCGCACCTGATTTCCCGTAAGAGCTCGAAGCTCTTTGTCATATACAGGTTTAGCAAGTCACGGTCCGACCTGATTAGTCATCACACTCAATCGCCAACGCAACCGCTTCAACATGTCCCTCCCGATGCAGACGGTTAATGTGTTCTGCTCGGCGCACGCCGTTCATGTGTGACCACGTCCCAACAAGCACGGTCCAGTCAATTTGGGATCTGATTAGGCATTGGCCCCGGGGTGCCGGCGTTAGTCGGTTTTCTCGAAGAACCCTCGAAACGTTGGCGCCATAAGCTGGATCTCGAGGCGGACGTCAAGGTCCTAGCATTCACACAATTAGCAAAAATCATTCAGGTATTGCCAAATTGGCGATCAGCCGACTCACGCAGATTCCATGATCTCGATGCTGAACGCCTTCATCCACACTGCGGATTCAACCGCTCAACGCAGCGCTGTACGGAGGTACCGCACTGCAGGTGAAAACTGTTTACGGTGCGCGCACACGAGGTTCAGCGGCCCCGATTCGCCCGGCTGCTCTGGTAGAAGCAGCTCCAAGCGAGCTTGCTCAATATCGGCACAAACACCTATCAACGCCTTGTAGGCGATGCCACGACCATCGATTGCCCAGCGCCGGGCAATCGATGGTCGTCCCTATGATTTGCGTGCGGCCAATGCGGGCACCGACATGGCCAACCGCATGGCGCGCATGGGTGCCGCAGGCCAATGGCCAGGTTCGTCCGGGGCCGTTGATGGACGTGTCCCACATCGCCAGTTCGTTGCTGCACATGGCCAACCTGCCGCGCGACGCCAACGTGCAGTTCATGACCGTGATGGCGACGAAGATGCTCGTTCGTCGGTCGCGGCTGACCAGCGGCCAACGACCGAAGTATCAGTGCGCCGGCCGGCCCGTGTGGCCAGCCATGAATGTGGCGGCGTCGGCCGCCGTCATGCCGCGCTCGTCGCGCGCTTCCGGGTCGGCGCCGTGCTCCTTGAGCAATTCGACGATTTCCGCGCGCTGGAACATCGCTGCGACCATTAGCGCAGTGCGGCCGTCGGGCGAAGCGCCCTCGACGTCCGCGCCGTGTTCCAGCAGGATTTCGATTACGTCCCGGTAGCCTTTGTAGGCAGCCCCGGCAATCGGCGTCTGCCCCATCGAATTGCGCGTGTCGGGTGACGCGCCGGCTGCCAGCATCATGCGCAGCGCGTCGGCATGGCCGTGATAGGCGGCCAGCATCACCAGGCTGTCGCCTTTCTCGTTGCGCAGGTTCGGCCGCATACCGCGTTTGATCAGCGCCGCCAGCGCGGCCGCGTCGCCATTGCGCGCCAGGTCGAAAACCTGGCCCAGCGCGGCGATCATGCGGGCTTCTTCATCGGCGGTCATGGTGGATGTCTGGGTCTGGTCCGTCTTGTGTTCTCGTCTTGCTTTCCTGGCTTTCGTGGTTCTCGCAGGGAGGGCGGGGTGCACCCGCCCTCCGCCCCGGCCTCTCCCGCAAGCGGGAGAGGCAACCAAAGACTTATTTGGCTTCGATCTTCTCGATGGCTGCCGCAACACCAGCGCCGTAGGCCGGATCGGCCTGCGTGCAGTGGTCGATATGGCGCTGCTGCACGGGCTTCGACACGCCCTTGATCGCACGGGCCGTGTTGTCGAACAGCGTCTGCTGCTGGGCCGGCGACATCAGGCGGAACAGGTCGCCTGCCTGCGAGAAGTAATCGTCGTCGACACGGTGGTTCCAGTGGTCGGCGGCGCCTTCGACTGACAGCGGAGGCTCACGGAAGTCCGGCTGCTCGGCCCACTCGCCACGGGTGTTCGGCTCGTAGCCGATGGTGCCGCCCGCGTTGCCGTCGGTGCGGCCGCGGCCGTCGCGGTGATAGCTGTTGACGTACTTCGCGGCCTTCGGCGAGTTCACCGGAATCAGGTGGTGGTTCACGCCCAGGCGATAGCGCTCGGCGTCGCCATACGAAAACAGGCGGCCTTGCAGCATCTTGTCCGGCGAGAAACCGACGCCCGGCACGATCGTCGACGGCGCGAACGCGGCCTGCTCCACCTCGGCGAAATGGTTTTCCGGATTGCGGTTCAGTTCCATCACGCCCACTTCGATCAACGGGTAGTCCTTCTTCGACCAGACCTTGGTCAGGTCGAACGGGTTGTAGCGATACTTGCCGGCGTCGGCCTCGGGCATGATCTGCACGAACAGCTTCCAGCGCGGGAACTCGCCGCGCTCGATGGCTTCGTACAGGTCGCGCTGGTGGTACTCGCGGTCCTGTCCGGTAACCTCGGCCGCCTCGGCGTCGGACAGGTTCTGGATGCCCTGCTGGGTCACAAAGTGGAACTTCACCCAGTGGCGTTGCATGTCCTTGCTGATGAAGCTGTAGGTGTGGCTGCCGAAGCCGTGCATATGACGCCAGCTCCGCGGAATGCCGCGATCGCTCATGACGATGGTGACCTGGTGGAAGGCCTCGGGCAGGCTGGTCCAGAAGTCCCAGTTGGTCTCGGCGCTGCGCATGCCCGTGCGCGGGTCGCGCTTCACGGCGTGGTTCAGGTCGGGGAACTTGAGCGGATCGCGCAGGAAGAAGACCGGCGTGTTGTTGCCCACCAGGTCCCAGTTGCCTTCCTCGGTATAGAACTTGATGGCGAAGCCGCGAATATCGCGTTCGGCATCGGCTGCGCCGCGTTCGCCGGCCACCGACGAGAAACGCAGGAACAGGTCGGTTTTCTTGCCGACTTCCGAGAACAGGTTGACACGCGTGTACTTGGTGATGTCATGCGTGACGGTGAACGTGCCATAGGCGCCCGAGCCCTTGGCGTGCATGCGGCGTTCGGGAATGACTTCGCGGTCGAAGTGGGCAAGCTTTTCCAGGAACCAGACATCCTGCAGCAGGGCCGGACCGCGCGGGCCGGCAGTCTGGATGTTGTTGTTGTCGACGACGGGCGCGCCGAAAGCGGTCGTGAGCTTTTTCATTGGATTCCTTGATGCAGACGGCAGGCCTCGCGGGCCTTGCCTGGACGTTTTTGGGTTTTCCCAACAGGCTGCCACCAATGGCGCGATACGCCGGGGGAAGATGTTGAAGTATCGCAGGTGCAACTTGACGGTTCGTATCAGTTCTCTGAATAGTGAATTAATTGCCTTGGATAATGAGACTCACGTCATCTTTTCTTGACACGAATGAATCGATTGGATGCAACCTACAACGTGGCTCCCAGAGCCTCGCGAACATGCCATTTTTGTCAATTTCGCGCAAAGGCGCAGGAGGTAAGTACCGACCGTCTCGAGCGCGCTTTTGAGGCGCCAACCATGCTCAGAAACTGCATCAATACGTCGCACATTGGGGAGCGAAAGAGACTATCGCTCTCTCTTCGAGCCTATCTGGCACGCAATTTTCACAAAAAAATGGATAGGAAATGTCTTTACAATCGGAACCGCGCTTGTGACCGGCGGATCTTCGGGTATCGGCGCAGTCTATGCTGACCATTTAGCAGCCGCGGTTGTGACTTGATTCTTGTCGCGCGTAACGAGGTACGTCTTTTGGCACAAACAGAGAAGCTCTCGAACAAGTACGGTATCGCCGTAAATGTCTGCGGCGCGTTGAAGCCCGCCTGACTAGCGACGATCGAATTACATGCTTGTTTAAAACGTACGACACTTTCGTCTGTCGACCCCCTTGCAATAGGGGCGACAGTCTGTCGACCCCCTTGCAATAGGGGCGACTATCGGTCTCTAACGCCCCCCATACCCCAATTTCCTTTTGCGACTGCCCACAGTATGAAGGTACCGTAAACGAGCATTGCGAGAGCACCAAAGGAAAAATACTGTTGCAAGCTTGCGCCTTGAGACAACGCAAAGCCGCCAACACCGGCGAACAGGGTGAGGCGTAGCGCTCCGGCCACGAGTGGCCATTTGAGTCGACCGGCGCCCTGAGATGCAAAGTAAAGGGAAAAGCCCAGGGCAAAGCAGCCGTAGAACGGACCTACCATCTGAAGATAGGCGACGCCCGCTTCCAGCAAATGTTCATCTCCTCCAAAGAGCCRCAACCATGCGGAAGGCCGAAAGGCTGCAACTAGGCCAATTAGTTCGGCTAATGAAAAGGCAATAAATCCACCGATAAGTGCGATACGCCGCGCGCGGTCGATCTGACCTGCGCCAATGTTGGCTCCCACAAGCGCAACCATAGGCGCTCCAAAGCCGAAAGCTATTGGGATCAGCAGATACTCTAGCCTCGCACCCGTTGCGTAGCCTGCTAGAGCTGCAGTGCCACCGTGCCCACCAACCTGGGCCGTCGTAATCGCAATCAATGCATTTGTAAGTACCGGATTTATGCATGCCAATGCGCCAACGACCAAAATGCTACGTATCGGTAACCAATGCACTGCGCCTCCCACTAGCTGAGCGGCACAACGCCCCGAGAGGCAGAACCACCCCAATATCGCGGTGCCCGCTGCGTAATAAAGCACCAAAGCCCACGCTCCGCCCGCTACTCCTAATTGGGGAATCGGACCCCAACCAAATATGAGGCAAGGAGACAMTGGCACTAGAGCGACTGCTCCTCCACAGATCACCATCCCAGGGAATGACATATTCCCCGTCCCCCGAATAACACTGGCGAGTGCGTTCATCGCCCACATCAGCGGCAGTCCTGCGAACAGCACACGACCATAAGTACAAGCCGCATCCAACGCCGCCCCCTTTGCGCCGATAAGCGAGAATAGTGACCTCTGGAACGTCAAAAGCATGGCGGCAAATGCTACGCCAATAAGAACGTTGATGGCTAGGGCGTGCCGCGGAATCTGATTTATCAAGGTCTGGTTTCCGGCCCCAAGAGCCCGAGCCACGGCTGCTGATATCCCACCGCCCATGGCCCCCTGCGACATGTTGCCCATTAGCATTAGTACTGGTATGACAACAGCGACACCTGCCAGTACATCCGTGCCAAGTTTCGCAAGAAACCATGTCTCAATCAGCCCAGTTGACGCTTGGGCCAACATCATGAGCATGTTTGGCACGCTCATGCGAAGAACCGTTGGAACAATCGGTGCCTCCAGCATCGACCGTAGGCGTGGATTGGAGGCGCGCAGCGGCGCCGATCCAGAGGTAGTCATCTTGTTAAGCCTTTCGCCTTACGAGGCGGGACACTCTCTAGGGTCTGTTCACAATTTAACCAATGGTCCGAAGGCACAAGCAAGCGATGCAAAGACGAGATAGCTGTCAGCTCGCTTGTCATACCGAGTGGAGACACGGCGAAAATGCTTTATGCGGTTGAAAAAGCGTTCGACCAGATTGCGAGTGCGATACAGGGCGCGGCTATAGCGTCGCTTGCTGATCCGGTTCGAGCGTGGCGGAATGACGGCCTTGCTTCCTGCGGTTCGAATCGACTGCACGAAAGCGTTGGCGTCGTAGCCCTTGTCCGGGACCGCTTGCGCGCGCAGGCCTTCGATTGTGTGACACAGATCTTCTCCTGCGCGTGGTCACTGGCACTCCGGGCCGGGGCGCCAGGCTTCTCGTTAAACCGGGATGGGGTTATCGGCGATGTGTTGGTTGAAGTCGTGAACCAGCTGATGCTCGCCGAGTCCCGGGTTATCGCGCATGGCGCGAATGGACTCGACAAACACCTCATGCTCTTCGGTCGCGAGGCCGCGCATGGTTTCTTCGATAAACGCGTCCAAGGGCATGGCCGATAAACGCGTCCAAGGGCATGGC
>NZ_JBFTNE010000135.1:0-16728 GCF_056397325.1 Cupriavidus sp. 05N39 | reverse complement strand
CTGTTGCACCGCTTGCTGCCCTCGCTGCTGGTCCCCTATCTGCCGTTGCTGCTGCTGGCGCTGCATCTCCTGCTGCTGTTGCATCGCCTGCTGCGCCCGCTGCTGGTCTCCCATCTGCCGCTCTTGCTGCTGGCGCTGCATTTCCTGTTGCTGTTGCACCGCTTGCTGCCCTCGCTGCTGGTCCCCTATCTGCCGTTGCTGCTGCTGGCGCTGCATCTCCTGCTGCTGTTGCATCGCCTGCTGCGCCCGTTGCTGGTCTCCCATCTGCCGCTCTTGCTGCTGGCGGCCCAGCCCCTGCGGATCGGTCTGCAGGGTACGGCCATTCTGCTGCGCGGCGGCCCGTTGCTCGGCCTGGCGTTGCTGGAACTGCTGGGCCTGCTGAAGTTGCGAACCTGGCTGGCCCCCTTGCGGCGGCAAGCCGCGCGCCTGGTCCGGACGCGTGGTCCAGCCGCGCACGCGCGGATCGCCGCCCTGCACGGGTGGCTGGCCGCCATGCTCGGTCCCGATCAGGCCCTGCGGCGCGGGCGGGCGGGCGCCACCGTCGGCGCGTTGTGGGCCGAAGGCCGGCATGCCAGGATTCCCGCCGCCGGGAGCGCCCGGCGTTCCGGGCATCTGGCCTGCCCCGTTGCGGCCATGGTAGCCAGGCGCAGCCTGGCTCAACCTGACGGGCGCGGAAGCCGCCGGGTTCCCGCCTGGCGCATTGCCGGCGCCACGCCATGCCGGCCCGGCGCCGGGCACGGTGCCGCCGGCGCGGGCAAAGCGCTGGGCCAGCTCATCGCTGGCCGGGCGGCCCGGCACGCGGGCCGCGATGGCCGGGCGCCCGAAGCTTTGCGCGGCTTCCGGCGGCGCCGGGCGCGCGGGGGCCGCGCCATGCAGGCTGCCCTTGACGGGCGCCAGCGGCGGCGTGCCGTTGGCCTCGCCCTGGGGCAGGTTGCGCCATGCCACGCCGCGCGCGCCGGGCGGCACGCGCTGGCCCTGTACAAAAGCGCGCGACGGCATGTCTGTAATCGCCCCCGGCACATTCCGGTTGATGAAGGCATTCCCGCCATGGCGATTGAACGCCTCGTTGTTGCCAGCGAAGCGGTTGATGCGGCTGAGATACGCCGGGCTGGCGCCATAGACCGGGCGATAAGCCTCGTGCGGTCCCAGCGGGTACCACGCTACGCCCGGGCCACGTCCGTGCCCGTGGCCCTCGCCGATAAAGCCCACCACCGCTGGGGCGTAGACCGGCCGTACCGACCGCGGGCCCGGCATCCAGCCCCAACGGTTGCCGATGCGGGCCCAGCGGCCGTAGTGGGACGGGGCGAAGCCCCAAGGCGCATCGTCGCACCAGCTCCACCCCCACGGTGCCACCCAGGCCCAGTAGCCCGTGCTGTAAGGTGCCCAGCCCGCCGCCACCACGCGGGGGAACCAGACCGCGCCATAGCCGGGGTCTTCCTGCCAGTCGCCATAGTCGTCCAGCGCGGCATAGCCAGTCATTTCAGGCGCGACGTAACGAGCCGACGGCGAACTGTCCTCGCGCGCATCGCGCGCCATGGTCCAGCGGTCGAAGCCGTCCAGGGGAGGATTGGTGGCGCTGCCAGCCTCGGCCAGGTCGGTGCCGGCAAAGCGGATCTGCTCGCCGCGCCGCATTTGCCGCGAGCGGTTGTCGCCGTACACCACGGCGGAGCCGTGGTGCATGGTGACCACCGTGTTGCTGCCGTCAGGCGCCACGTCGAGGCGGTAATCGCCGGGCTCGGCCGGCACGAAAGCCACGTTGGGCGTGTCGATCTCGACCGGCTGGTCGGGCGGCAGCGCGCGTACGCGCAATTGCAGCGTGCCCTGGGTCAGCTTGACCTGCGTGGCGCTGTCGTCGAGGTTGAGCACGGTCACGGCGGTGCCGCTGCCCAGCCGGATCGCCGTGGAACCGGCGTGCAATTCGGCCTGGCCGCCGTTATCGACCCAAAGGCGGTCGCCGGTGGTAATGGGCCGGTTCAGGCCTGCCTGCGCCCAGTCGTCGGAACCCGCCGGGGCAAAGCTCAGGTTGCCAGCGGCATCAGTGATGGTGGCGATGCGCTCGGAAGGATCGGCGGACTGCGCCAGCGCCGGCAGTTGCCAAGTGATGAAAACGAGACTGGCGGCCAGGAGCAGGGCGCGCGTGCGGGCGCCAGGCCTGCGGTCGGAAAACATGGGATACCTCTTGGTAAGAATGGGCGCGCGGGCCAACACCTGCCACCCTGCTATCACCATACTTCGCTTAACGCCAGGCTGCCGGACTAGCCGACTTGACTTTGTAAGCACATATTTCCCTGTCCTGGACAGGCGGGAGAGGCATAGCTTGCCTGCGCGCCGCCCGCCACGGGCCCCGCCACGTCGGGCTGCCAGGGCTGGCGGGACGAAACGGGACGAAACGGGACAAAGCCGGAAACAAATTTCCAGG
The DNA here is from genome assembly GCF_056397325.1 of Cupriavidus sp. 05N39. Lineage (NCBI taxonomy): Bacteria > Pseudomonadati > Pseudomonadota > Betaproteobacteria > Burkholderiales > Burkholderiaceae > Cupriavidus > Cupriavidus sp. 05N39. The sequence goes on along the minus strand of NZ_JBFTNE010000135.1, from coordinate 14,309 downwards.
CGGGAAGCGCGGCCGTGCAGGGCAGCCGGCACATGGTATCAACGGGGAAAAGGCGGAGCAGCGATGCTGGCGCGGGCCCGGCCCGCCCGGCTCAGCGAGCCGACTGCCGCAGGAATTCGGTAAATTTGTCGGGGGACATAGGCCGGCCGTACAGGTAGCCCTGCACCTCATGGCAACCGTTCGCGGCAAGGAAATCCCGCTGCTCGACGGTTTCCACGCCTTCGGCCACCACCCCGATGCCCAGGCTGCCGCCCACGTTCACCATGGCGCGCACGATGGCGGCGTCGACTGGGCTCTCGGTGACATTGCGGATAAACGACTGGTCGATCTTGATGCGGTCGACCGGAAATGACTTGAGGAAACTGAGCGAGGCGTAGCCGGTGCCGAAATCGTCGCAGGTCAGGGTCACGCCATCCCGGCGCAAGGTCTGCAACTGCCCGGAGAACTCGTCGCCCTGCTGCAGGGCGATGGTCTCGGTGATTTCCAGCTCGAGCCGCTCGGGCGCCAGGGCCAGCTCGCGCAGCACGTGGCGGACTTCGGTCAGCAGGCGGCTCTCGCTGAGTTGCGCCGCAAACAGGTTGATGGCGACGCGCGGCGCATCGGGAAACCCCAGCGACCACATGCGCGCCTGGGCGCAGGCGGTGTGCAGCAGCCAGACGCCAACGTCCGCCGCCACGCTGCTGGCCGCCAGCGCATCGATGAAGCTGGCCGGCGTCAGCAGGCCCTGGGTGGGATGGCGCCAGCGCATCAGCGCCTCGGCGCCCACCACGCGGCCATCGCGCAGGTCGATCTGCGGCTGGTACAGGAGTTCGAACTGGCGTTGCGCGTAGGCATCGCGCAAGGCTTGCACCAGCGACAGGCGGGTGGTCACGTCGGTGCGCATCTGCGGCTTGAAGAAGCGGATGGTGCGGCCGCCGTCGCGCTTGGCCCGGCCCAGCGCCAGGCTGGCCGATGCCAGCGCATCCGAGGCGTTGTCCCCGCCGGCCGGCATCACGCACGCGCCCAGGCTGGCCAGCACATGGTGGCGCCGGTTGCCGTATTCGTGGGGCTCCGACTGGAGCGAAAGGATGGCCGCGCTGACATGGCGCACCAGGGTGGGATCCGCGATGGAGGGGAGCAATACGGCGAACTCGTCGCCGCCGATCCGCCCCAGGATGGCGTCGCGCGGCGAGGCGTCGCGCAGGCGGCGTGCCACGCGGCGCAGGATTTCATCGCCCTCGGCATGGCCGTGCATATCGTTGAAAGCACGGAAATCGTCGATGCCGAGCAGCAATAGCGAACAGCGCGGGGTGGCCTCCGAGCGCAGGCGGCCTTCCAGCGTGTTCAAGAATGCCTGGCGCGACGCTACGCCGGTCAACGGATCGAGGTCCGCGTTCGACGGCGCGCCGGCCCTCGCCTCTGACCTGGCCACCATGCCTGCCCTGTTYGTGATTATCGACATCGGTCCGATCTGWCTATTTGGCAAGTGTGACKAAAACCAGGAAAAAATCAAGCCGCGTCAAACCATAATATGGCGATATGTTGCGACCGGACAAATACCATTACCCTTGACGTTCCCTTCCGCGGGCGCCATTGAAATGGCAGAAGCCTTACAGTACCCTACCCCGCTATAACGCACCCCTGGTGCTCCGCCCAGCCTTCTAACCCGCGTCCGCGCGCCATTTTCACCGCGCCCGGCCGCCCGCTCCCCCTACTACAAGAAAAGCAATGGGAAAACGCATCGTGACCCTCTGGACCATCCGCACGCGCATCCTGGTAAGTTTCGCCTTTATCCTGGCGGTCATTTTACTCACGGCGGTGATCGCCTACGACCGCCAGTCGGCCATCGAAACCAATGCCACCGCGCTGCGCGACGATGCCCTGCCGGGACTCTACTACAGCACCGCCATGCGTGGTGCCTGGGGCGAAGCCTATGTCCTGGCCTGGCAGAGCATCACAGCGGCCAATGACACGGAGCGGCGCCAGTACGCCGAGAGCAACGTGGCATTGCGCAAGCGGCTGGACGCCCTGGAAGAGAAATACGCCGACTCGATCCGGCGCCCCGAAGACCGCCAGCGCTTCGAGAAGTACAAGGAGATCCGCCGCGGCTATGACGAAGCCAGTTCGGTGATCTTCGCGGCAGGCGGCGCCGAGGCCGGCGCCATGGAAAGCCGGCTGCGCGGCCCGATCCATGCCATCTGGGACGAAGGCCGGACTACCCTGCAAACACTGTTGGACGACAACAACAAGGTAGCCAGCGAAGGCGCCACCAGCATCAACCACGCGGTCGAGACCGCCAAGATCAGCATAGAGGTCTCGCTGATTGCCGCCTTGCTGGAGTCGCTGGTAGCCGGCTACCTGTTGTTCCGTTCCATCACCGTGCCGATGCGCTCGATCGTCGATCTGCTCACCAATATGCGGGGCGGCGACTTGCGCCAGCGCCTGTCGCTCAATCGCAAGGACGAATTCCTCGAGGTGGAGCAGGGCTTCAACCAGATGACCGGCGATCTTACCGGGCTGGTCGGACAGGCCCAGCGCTCGGCCATCCAGGTGACCACTTCCGTCAACGAGATCGCCGCCACCGCACGCCAGCAGCAGGCCACCGCCACGGAGACCGCCGCCACCACCACCGAGATCGGCGCCACCTCGCGGGAGATCTCCGCCACCTCGCGCGACCTGGTACGCACCATGACCGAGGTCTCCGGCGCCGCCGAGCAGACCGCCGGCCTGGCCGGCACGGGCCAGGTCAGCCTGTCGCGCATGGAGGCCACCATGCACCATGTCATGGAAGCCGCCGGCTCCGTCAACGCCAAGCTGGYCACCCTGAACGAGAAGGCGGGCAATATCAACCAGGTGGTCACCACCATCGYCAAGGTSGCGGACCAGACCAACCTGCTGTCGCTCAATGCCGCCATCGAAGCCGAGAAGGCCGGCGACTACGGCCGCGGCTTCTCCGTGGTCGCCACCGAAATCCGCCGCCTGGCCGACCAGACCGCGGTAGCCACCTACGATATCGAGCAGATGGTGCGCGAGATCCAGTCCGCCGTGGCTGCCGGTGTCATGGGCATGGACAAGTTCTCCGAAGAAGTGCGGCGCGGCATGTCCGAGGTGACGCAGGTCGGCGACCAGCTCTCCCAGATCATCGGCCAGGTGCAGTCGCTGGCACCGCGGGTGCAGATGGTCAACGAAGGCATGCAGGCCCAGGCCGGCGGCGCCGAGCAGATCAACCAGGCCCTGATGCAGTTGTCCGAAGCGGCCCAGCAGACCGTGGAATCGCTGCGCCAGTCCAGCCAGGCGATCGACGAGCTGACGCTGGTTGCCAACGACCTGCGTACCGGCGTGTCGCGCTTCAAGGTATGAGCGCGCCGGGCGCCGGCAACACGCCATGAAACTCTTCCTGCTCTTTCGCATCGGGCCGGACCACTACGCACTGGACGCGAACGAGATCGCCGAAGTGCTGCCGCTGACCACCCTCAAGCAGCTGCCCGAGGCGCCGCCCTGGGTCAGCGGGCTGCTGGCGCGCGGTGGCGAGGTGGTGCCGGTGATCGACGTCAACGCGCTGGCCACCGGCACGCCGGTCGCCAGGCGGACCAGCACGCGCACCGTACTGGTGCACTACCGCCGGCAAGCCGATGCGCCGGCGCGCCTGCTCGGGCTGCGTCTGGAGTACGCCACCGAGACGCTGCGCTGCGATCCCGCCGAATTTGTCGACAGCGGCGTGGACCCCGCTCCGGCGCGCTACCTGGGGCCCGTGCGCAACGGCAGCCAGGGGATGGTGCAGTGGATCAAGGTCGATGCCCTGCTGTCCGACCCGGTGCGCGCGCGCCTGTTTCCCGACTTGCCGGCAGCTGAGCCTGCCGCGCCAGGGCCATGACCACCGCCGCCCATATCGAGGCCTTGCTCAAGGAGCGCATCGGCCTGGACGCCGCCACCGTGGGGCCGGGCATGATCGAGCGCGCGGTGCGCGAGCGCCTGGCCGCGGCCGCGGCGCCGGATCACCACGCCTACTGGAACCTGCTGCACGTGCAGCCGGACGAACTGCAGGCGCTGATCGAAGCCGTGGTGGTGCCCGAGACCTGGTTCTTCCGCCATCGGGAGGCGCTGCTGGCGCTCGCCCGCTTTGCCGCCATGCGCGTATTCGGAAGCGCTGGCGAACACGAGGATGCCGGGCCGTTGCGCATTCTCAGCGTGCCCTGTTCGACCGGCGAAGAGCCGTATTCGATCGTCATGGCGCTGCTCGATGCCGGCGTGCCGGAGCAGCGCTTCCAGGTCGATGCCGTGGACATCAGCGCGCGCTCGCTGGAGCGCGCCCGCATCGGGCAATACGGCAGCAACTCCTTCCGGGGCGGCCCGCTGGATTTCCGCGACCGGCATTTCACCGCCAGCGCGGGCGGCTACACCCTCAAGGCCAGCGTGCGCGCCAAGGTGCGCCTGCTGCGCGGCAACCTGCTCGATCCGGTCCTGATGGCCAATGAGGCCCCCTATCACTTTGTGTTCTGCCGCAACCTGCTGATCTATTTCGACCAACCCACGCAGCGGCGTTCGCTCAAGGTGCTGGAACGGCTAAGCCGGCCGGACGCCATGATTTTCGTCGGCCCGGCCGAAGCCAGCCTGCTGACGCGGCACGGCTTTGTCTCGGCGGGCGTGCCGCTCGCCTTTGCCTTTACCCGGCGCAGCGCACATGCACAGGCCCCGGGCAACCTTGCCGTGCCGGATTACCTGGCCCAGCTGTCCGATCCGGTCCGGGCCGCCCCGCCGCCGTTGTCGTGGCCGGCGCGTACGGCCGTGCCCGCCAGGCCTCTGGCCCCGCGCGGGCAGGCACGGCCCACGGCGATACCGCCCCCCTCCGCCGCACCGGCGCCGGCCCCGGCCGCCGGCAAAGCGGCCGCCCCGGCCAATGCCGGCGCCGATGCGCTGGCCAGGATCTCCCGGCTTGCCGATCGCGGCGACCTCGCCGCCGCGGTGGCGGCCTGCCTGGCGCACCTGGAAGCGCAGGGCCCGTCGGCCGCCGCCTATTGCCTGCTGGGCGTGCTCCACGATGCCACCGGCCGGCCGGCCGACGCGCGCGAGGCCTATCGCCGCGCGCTTTACCTCGACCCGGCTCACCAGGAGGCGCTCTACCATATGGCTGCCATCCTGGAAGCGGAAGGCGACGGCGCGGCAGCGGCTCGCCTGCGACATCGCGCACAACGCAAGACCCCGACCCATCATGCCTGAGCCCRCATCGCTTCCCCCGGCCGAGCATGGCCTCCCGCCCGGCGTGACGACTGTCGCCGTGGATGACTGCTGGCGCCGCATCGGCGTGCTCGGAAACGGCAGTTGCCCGCTGCTGGCCACGCACATCCATTGCCGCAATTGCCCGACCTACTCGCGCGCGGCGCTCACGCTGCTCGACAACCTGCCTACCGGCGAAGTGAGCCTGCCCGCCGACAGCGCCGTCCAGGCCGAGACCGCTGCGCGCGGCCCCACCCTGTCCTGCCTGGTGTTCCGCATCGGCGACGAGTGGCTGGCGCTGCCGGCGGCCGCGCTGGCAATGGTCACCGCACCCTGCCCCGTGCATTCGCTGCCGCACCGCCACCACGCCGCGGTGCTGGGACTGGCCAGCGTGCGCGGCAACCTGCTGGCGTGCATCTCGCTGGCGAAACTGCTCGGCCAGGACCCGGCCGCCGGCGCCGCGTCCAACGCCGCCGCCGATGCCAAGGGTGGCGCCGGGCACGGCGCCCGGCTGCTGGTCCTGGGCCAGGGCCGCACCGCCATCGCGCTGCCGGTGGACGAAGTCACCGGCATCGAGCGGATCGCGGAGGCAGCCCTGCAGCCACTGCCAACTACCTTGTCGCGCGCCTCGGCGCATTACACCCGGGCCTTGCTCAAGAGCGGCGGGCGCAGCGTCGGCCTGCTCGACCCGGCCCTGCTGCAACAAGCCCTGAAGCGGAGCCTGGCATGAACCCCGACCAGTTGCGCGACGCCTCCCTGCTGGAGCTGTTCGCGCTGGAGGCGCAATCGCAGGCCGAGGTCCTCAATGCCGGCCTGCTGTCGCTGGAGCGCGACCCCACCGCGGCCGACCAGCTCGAGGCCTGCATGCGCGCGGCCCATTCGCTCAAGGGCGCCGCGCGCATCGTCGGCCTGGATGGCGGCGTGCGCGTGGCCCACGTGATGGAAGACTGCCTGGTGGCGGCCCAGCACGGCGAACTGCGGCTGCGGCCGGTGCATATCGACGCCCTGCTCCACGGTACCGACCTGCTGCTGCGGCTGGGCTGCCCGCCGGGCGGCGATCCCCTATGGGCCGACCAGGCCGGCAAGGCCGAGATCGATGCCCTGGTGCTGCGGATGGGCGCGCTGCTCGCCGGCGAGGAAGTCGACGCCGACGCCTGGGCGGCAGGTCATGCCGCGCAGCGCCTCGCGCCGGGGAGCGAGGCGCTGGCCGAACCACTAGCCGAGTCGCAAGCCGCAAGCACTACGCCCGTGAGCGCGGCGCGGCCCGAGGGCCCGGCGCCCGACGCGGTCGCGGGCACCAAGGCCGCAGGGCCAGCCACGCAGCCCTCCGGCCTGCCGGATGCCCAGGAGCGCATGCTGCGCGTCAGCGCCGATACGCTCGACCAGTTGCTCGCGCTGTCGGGCGCGGCGATGGTGGAAACGCACTGGCTCAAGCCCTTCGGCAACGCGCTGCAGCAGACCCGGCGGCTGCAGATGCGCGCGCTGCAGGCGCTCGATGCGCTGCAGGTGGCGCTCGCGGCCAGTCCGGCGGACGCCCTCGCCCGGGCCTCGCTGGCCGAAGCGCAGCGCTTGCTCGGCGAGGGCCACCAGCAGTTGTCGCAACGGATCACGGAACTGGAGCAGTACGACCACCGCACCGGCCGGCTCGCGCACCAGATCTACGACCGGGCGCTGGCCAGCCGCATGCGGCCCCTGGCCGACGGCCTTACCGGTTACTCGCGCATGGTGCGCGACCTGGGGCGCTCGCTGGGCAAGGCGGTTCACCTCGAACTGGTCGGCGAGAGCACCAAGGTCGACCGCGACATCCTGGAGCAGCTCGAGGCGCCGCTGGCCCACCTGCTGCGCAATGCGGTAGACCACGGCATCGAAACGCCGGAAGCGCGCCTGGCCGCCGGCAAGCCGGCCGAAGGCCGCATCACGCTGAACGCGCGCCACAACGCCGGCCGGCTGGCGATCGTGATCGCCGACGACGGCGCCGGCGTGGACCTCGATGCCCTGCGCCGCGCCATCGTCCGGCGCAACCTGGTGCCCGAGGACACCGTGGCCAGGCTGTCGCAGGCGGAACTGCTCGACTTCCTGCTGCTGCCCGGCTTCAGCATGCGCGAGACCGTCAGCGAAGTGTCGGGGCGCGGCGTCGGGCTCGATGCCGTGCAGGACATGCTCCGCCAGGTGCGCGGCAGCATCCGCCTGACGCAGCAGAGCGGACACGGCATGCAGTTCCACCTGGAGTTGCCGCTCACCTTGTCGGTGGTGCGCGCGTTGCTGGTCGAGGTATCCGGCGAGGCCTACGCCTTCCCGCTGGCTTACGTCATGCAGGCCATCCACCTGGAGCGCGGCGACATCGAGCAACTGGAGAACCGCCAGCACTTCCGCTTCGGCGGCCGCCAGGTGGGGCTGGTAAGCGCGGCCCAGGTCCTGCAGCAAGCGGAAGCCCGCCGCGACGAGGAGACGGTGCCGGTGGTGGTCCTGGGCGACCAGGAGCGCACCTACGGGGTGGCGGTGGACCGGCTGCTGGGCGAGCGCATCCTGGTGGTGCAACCCCTGGTGGCGACCTTGGGCAAGATCAAGGACATCGCSGCSGGCAGCCTCACCGAGGATGGCACGCCGGTGCTGATCTTCGATGTGGAGGACATGGTCCGCTCAGTGGAAAAGCTGCTGTCGGAAGGCAAGATCGACCGCATCCGCCGTGGCAGTACCGAGGCGGCGCCGGTCCGGCGCAAGCGCGTGCTGGTGGTGGACGATTCGCTTACGGTGCGCGAGCTTGAGCGTAAACTGCTCTCCAACCGCGGCTACGAAGTCGCGGTCGCGGTGGACGGCATGGATGCCTGGAACGTGCTGCGCGCCGAATCCTTTGACCTGGTCATTACCGACATCGATATGCCACGCATGGACGGCATCGAACTGGTCAGCCGCATCAAGCGCGACGCCCGCCTGCAGCAAGTGCCGGTGATGGTGGTGTCATACAAGGACCGGGAGCAGGATCGCCAGCGCGGCCTGGAGGCCGGAGCCGACTACTATCTGGCCAAGGGCAGCTTCCAGGACGCCGCGCTGCTCGATGCCGTCCAAGACCTGATTGGAGACGCACGCGCATGAAGATCGGCATCGTCAACGACTCCCGGCTGGCCGTGGCCGCCCTGCTGCGCGTCATCGCGCTCGACCCTTCGCTGGAGGTGGCATGGGTGGCCGAGGATGGCGAAAGCGCCGTGCGCATGGCCGCCGCGCGCACGCCCGACCTGATCCTGATGGACCTGCTGATGCCGGTCATGGACGGCGTCGAGGCAACCCGCCGCATCATGGCCGCCACGCCGTGCGCCATCGTGGTGGTGACCATGGACCTCGGCCGCAACGCCAGCCAGGTGTTCGACGCCATGGGCCACGGTGCGGTCGACGCGGTCGATACGCCCACGCTGGCCGAGCCGGATTCGAAGCTGGCCAGCGGCCCGCTGCTGCGCAAGATCCGCAATATCGGCCGGCTGCTCGATGGCCGCACCGGGCCCTCGCGCGCGGCCGCGCCGCTGATGCGCAAAGCCAGCACCGAGCGACTCGTGGCAGTGGGGGCATCGGCCGGCGGCCCTTCCGCGCTGGCCACTGTGCTGGGCAGCCTGCCGGCCGGATTCAACGCCGCCGTGGTCGCGGTCCAGCATGTGGACGAGGCCTTCGCGGCCGGCATGGCCGACTGGCTGGACGCGCAGTGCCACTTGCCGGTGCGGCTGGCCCGCGAGGGCGAGGGTCCGCAGCCGGGCACCGTGCTGCTCGCCGGCACCAACGACCACCTGCGCCTCATCGGCGCCACTCGCATGATCTACACGGAAGAGCCGCGCGACTACCTGTACCGGCCGTCGATCGATGTATTTTTTGAGTCCGTGGCCCAGCACTGGCGCGGCGACGCGGTGGGCGTGCTGCTCACCGGCATGGGCCGCGACGGTGCGCTGGGGCTCAAGGCCATGCGCGAGCGCGGCTGCCTGACCATTGCCCAGGACCAGGCCACCAGCGCCGTCTATGGAATGCCCAAGGCCGCCGCCGCGCTTGGGGCCGCGAGTGAAATCCTGCCTTTGCCGCAGATCGCCGCCCGCATCGTACGGGCGTGCAACACCAATAACAATCAGTAACCACGGGCTGGACAGAGGTGCCGGACATGCAGCGAAACAATCCAGGCGGTACAGGCAGTAGCACAGCCGCGCCACGATCAGCTTTTCGGCGCCTCCCAGCCAGAGAGCACGAGGAACATAATGTCTAAAGAAACAGCCCCTAGCACCAGGCAGCACCAGGATGAATACAAGGCCATGGTGCTGCTGGTGGACGACCAGGCCATGGTGGGCGAAGCGGTAAGGCGCGAACTCGAACCCGAGCGGGACATCGATTTCCACTATTGCGCCAAGCCCGACGAAGCCGTCGCCGTGGCGGAGCGCACCCGCCCCACGGTGATCCTGCAGGATCTGGTAATGCCCGGCATCGACGGCCTGACGCTGGTGCAGCAATACCGCGCCAACCCGGCGACGCGCGACATTCCCATCATCGTGCTGTCCACCAAGGAAGAGCCGATCATGAAAGGCGCGGCCTTTGCCGCCGGCGCCAACGATTACCTCGTCAAGCTGCCCGACACCATCGAACTGGTGGCGCGCATCCGCTATCACTCGCGCTCCTACCTCAACCTGCAACAACGCGACGAAGCCTACCGCGCGCTGCGCCAGAGCCAGCAGCAACTGCTCGAGACCAACCTGGAACTGCAGCGGCTGACCAACTCGGACGGCCTGACCGGGCTGTCCAACCGGCGCTATTTCGACGAGTACCTCGGGGCGGAATGGAAACGCGCCAACCGCGAGCAAAGCCAGCTGGCGCTGCTGATGATCGACGTGGATTCGTTCAAGGCCTACAACGACACCTACGGTCACGTGGCTGGCGACGAAGTGCTGCGCCGCGTGGCGGGCGTGATCCGCGAGAACTGCGCGCGCCCTGCCGACCTGCCGGCGCGTTTTGGCGGCGAGGAGTTCGCCATGATCCTGCCCTCCACCTCGCCCGGCGGCGCGCGGCTGCTTGCCGAGAAGGTCAGGCGCGCAATCGAATCCCTGCAGGTACCGCACAGCGGCTCCCCGGTAGGTGCGTATGTGACGGTCAGCATCGGCGGCACGGCGATGGTGCCCGGTGCCGATATGCCATTCAGCCGCATCGTCGAAATCGCCGACGCGGGTCTCTACCAAGCCAAGCGCAATGGCCGCAACCAGGTCGTGATGACATCCTGACCGGGCGGGGCGGCACGCATCGCCGCCCCTGCCGCCCGCCGCTTTTCGCCCTCCGCGCCGGTTTGACCACGACCGGCGCCAGCGCTACGATAGCCCGCCAGGCGCCATCCCATGAATATGGAGTAGCGCGCCCTGCCCGCTCCGCGGCATAGTCGAGACCAGCCTCCGCCCACACCATGCGCTCACAGAACCAGTCTCCGGCCCCGGAAGCCGATATCCGTGTCCTGCTAGTGGAAGACGACCCCGCCACCAGCGCGCGCCTGCAAAGTGCCCTCAGCAGCTTGCCCGGCATCCAGGTAGTGGCGGCCTGCGCGCAGCGCGCCAGCGCCTGCGAATGGCTGGACACGCAGGAGCCCGACGTGCTGCTCTGCGATCTCGGGCTGCCGGACGGCTCCGGCATCGATGTCATCCGCCATGCGCGCCGGCTGCACCCGCGCTGCGACTGCATGGTGATCACCATGTTCGGCGACGAGGCCAATGTGCTGGCCAGCATCGCAGCGGGGGCCACCGGCTACCTGCTCAAGGACGAATCGGACGACAACCTGCGCGCCTCTGTGCTGGAGCTGCGCGCGGGCGGCTCGCCAATGAGCCCGGTCATCGCGCGCAAGGTCATCACCCGGCTGCGCAGCGCCAGCGCGCCGGGCCTGCCGGCGCCGGACGCGCCAGGCGCCCAGGGGGCGGAGGTGACGCTTTCGGCCCGCGAAACCGAGGTGCTCGACCTGATTTCCCGCGGCTACACCTATGCGGAAACCGCCGGTCACCTGTCGATCAGCGTGCATACGGTACAGGCGCATATCAAGAACATCTACGGCAAGCTTGCTGTCAACTCCCGCACGGAAGCCGTCTTCGAAGCCCACAAACTCGGCTTGCTGAAAACCTTGTGAGACCGCTGCCCGGAGCGCATCCGGCCGGCATCCTGCTCGCCGCCAAATGGATCGTCTCGTTCGCCCTGCTGCTGGCCGCCTGCGCGGCGGGCGTGGGAGGCGCAAGCCATGCGCAAACCGAACAGCCCGCGCAGGTGCAGGCACTGGAACAGGCGGAAGCGATTGTCCGCCTGACCGGCGGCGGTCCTGGCGCTGTAACGGGGCCGGTCCCGCTGCAGTTGAAGCTGCCGCACTACTGGGACCGCGAATTCCCCGGCAGGGACGGCACGGCCACCTACCGGCTCGCCTTTCAGTACGTTCCCACCGGCCACGACACGCCCGCGTTCTACCTGGCACGAGCCGCCAACAGCTTCGAGATGCGCCTGAACGGCAAGCTGCTGGCAGCCTCCGGCGACTTGTCGGCACCCGCCATCCACGCGGGGCAGCGTCCCCTCTACGTGCCGGTGCCCGAGGTCATGCTGCGGGCCGACAACGAACTGGTCGTCACCATCGCCGCGCTGTCCAATGGACGCGGCGGCCTGTCCAGGATCGAGTTCGGCCCCGGCAACGTGGTGCGTTCCCACTACGATGGCGCCTTGTGGTTCCGCGTGATCGGTCCGCTGGTGATCGCCGCCGTCAGCCTGCTGCTGGCCGCCATCTCGCTGCTGATCTGGTGGCGCCAGCGCGATCCCCTGTTCGGCTTGTACGCGCTCGCGGAGATCGCCTGGGCCATCAGCCTCGCCGAGTTCTTCCTCGCCGATACGCCGTTGCCGCGCGGCGTCTGGCAGGTCATCGTGCTTTCCAGCCGGGCGATCTTCATGGTAGCGACGGCCAAGTTCGCCTTTATCATCATCGACGTGCGCGCGCGCTGGCCGGGGTGGGCGGTCAACGCCTACCTGTGGATCAAGTTTCCGCTGATCGTGCTGATGGCCAGCGTGCTGAGCTTGCCTTACCTGAAAGTGGCGGACTGGGGCATCAATGTGGCGATCGCCTGCTACGTGGCGGGCGCGCTGGTATGGTCGGCGCTCCGGCGTCCCAATCACGAACGGGTGGTGCTCGCCGTCGCGCTGGGCCTTGCCACCGCGCTCACCGCCGCCGACTTCGTGCGCATCTGGCTCACCGGCGACTTCTACTGGGATACGGCACTCACCAAATATGTCTCGCTGCTGTTCAGCCTGACCATGGCATGGCTGCTGGTCGACCGGTACACGCGCACCACCCGCATGCTGGCCGATCTCAACCGTGACCTTGACCACAAGGTTGCGCAAAAGGAGCAGGAGCTTCACAGGCTCTACGCCCACTCGCGCGAGGTAGAGCGCGAGCAGGCCACGCTTAGGGAACGCGGGCGCATCATGCGTGACATGCACGACGGACTGGGCAGCACGCTGGTCGGTGCGCTCAGCGTGCTGCGCTCCGGGCAGGGCTCGCCCGCGGTGTTGCAGGAGCACCTTCAGCATGCATTGGATGCGCTGAAATTCTCGGTGGATGCCATGCAGGACACTGGCGGCGATCTCGCCGCCGTGCTTGGCAACCTGCGCTATCGGTTGCACGCGAGGCTGGAAGCGGCCAGGTTGCGAGTGGACTGGCAGGTGGAGCGATTGCCGGCTGCGGCCGGCCTGACGCCGCAGATAGTGCGGGAACTACAGTACCTGTTGCTGGAAGCCTTTAGCAATGTCATGCAGCATGCAGACAGCGGCGTGGTGCAGGTGGTGGCGCGCAGCGTCGGGGGAGAGGCCCGCGGTGGCGGGGCCATCCTGATCGAGATACGGGATGACGGGTGTGGATTCGATGTCGCGGCTGCCGTGCAGGGGCATGGCCTGGCCAATATGCGCAGCCGCGCGGCTGCCATCGGCGGCGAGCTGTCGATTGACTCTTCCGGGCGGGGTACTGTGGTTTGTCTCTTGCTGTTCCCGGCCAGGTGGAAGGCGGGGGAGACTGGCTGAGGGTTGGGCGCACCTCAACTCCCCTGCCCGATATCACTCTGCAGCACGTCCAGGTGCGAGAGATAGTTATCCAGTTCCTCGCGCCCGCTATCCGTAATGCAATAGACCCGGCCACTGCCTTCCACCAACTCCGCCGTGATGGCCCGTGCGATGAGCAAGCTACGCAGGATGGGCCTGAGCGAACGAATATTCTTCTCGACCCCATGCTCGCGCAAACGGTCGACCAGTGTCATTACTGTCGACGGACTCGACTGGACAAGTTTCAGGATGTACAGCTTCGAAACGAAGCCATCTAGTGCTGGAGTTCTCATGCGGCGCCTGTGACGCACCAGACAGCGGTGCGATAGAGCAGATCATCATGCGCAGCCCTGGCACTGCGAGCGCAGCCGGGCGTGTTCAGTGCGAGCGGCCCGGCTTGCACCGGGAGCGCTATCCAAAAAAATCGGGGTGCCCGAGRCACCCCAAATCTTGCGTTGCGTGCGCCGGCACGACGCCGGCGCGGGTGGGGCTCTATGACTACTCTTCCTGGAACGCCTCTTCGCGCTTCGCCTTGATCGACGGCAGTGCGACAACAGCGACCAGTGCGGCAGCGGCGATCAGCAGGCCCATCGACAGCGGACGGGTCACGAACACGGTGAACTCGCCACGCGACAGCAGCAGGGAGCGGCGGAAGTTCTCTTCCATCATCGGTCCCAGCACGAAGCCCAGCAGCAACGGAGCCGGCTCGCACTTGAGCTTCAGGAACAGGTAGCCGAGGATGCCGAAGCCTGCCGCCATGAACACGTCGAAGGTCTGGTTGTTGACCGAGTACACACCGATACCGCAGAACACCAGGATGGCCGGATACAGGAAGCGGTAAGGCACGGTCAGCAGCTTCACCCAAATTCCGATCATCGGCAGGTTCAGGATGATCAGCATCAGGTTGCCGATCCACATCGAGGCGATCAGGCCCCAGAACAGCGCGGGGTTGCTGGTCATGACCTGCGGGCCCGGCTGGATGTTGTGGATGGTCATCGCACCCACCATCAGCGCCATCACCGCGTTGGGCGGAATGCCCAGCGTCAGCAGCG
>NZ_JBFTNE010000134.1:0-30637 GCF_056397325.1 Cupriavidus sp. 05N39 | reverse complement strand
GTTGGCCGTTTTCGCACACGGAGGTGTCACTTTTCTTTACTCGTAAAGAAAAGTAACCAAAAGAAAGCGATCCTTGCAGGAGGCTGGCGTGTCGGGGTTGCGTAGCCCAATGGTTTCGTCGTCAGGCCCCGGGTTCTAACAGACTCGTGCCGTTACCGATTCAGAGCACCACGACCCGGCCAATGCCCAGGGATTCGTGGTGGTGCCCCCGGTAGCGGAATTCCAGCCCATTCGCCCATCTGCCGTTACCGGCGCGAATCGTCACGACACATCACGTCGTRACGGTTTCGTGGTGGGGTGGGCGCGGTGGTGAGGTCATCGGCTTATCAATTCGGTGCCACCGCGCCCACGACGAAGCTTGAGACGCTGGCAACTTCGTTGCCGTTTTTTCTGCGAGCACCACGAAGTTGCAGGCCCCCCATTTTTGTCGTGGGCGCGGTGGCACCGGAATGCTAGGACGAAGAACTTCTTCACCGCGCCCACCCCACCACGAAACCGTTACGGCGTGATGGATCGTGATGCTCCGAGCCGGTACCGGCAGATGGGCGAATGGGCAGGGAGCCGCTACCGGGGGCCTTACTACGGAACCAGTGTCATTGACGGGATCGTGGCCATTCGAATTGGTAACGGCATGAGGCCACTAGAACCCGGGGCCTGACGACGAAACCATTGGGCTACGCAACCCTGACACGCCAGCCTCCTGCAAGGATCGCTTTCTTTTGGTTACTTTTCTTTACGAGTAAAGAAAAGTGACACCTCCGTGTGCGAAAACGGCCAACCCCGYACAGCCGCGACAGCAGCTAGAAGCGCTAAAACCCCGCCCACCCACGCCACTCTGCATCAGCAGCCAGAAGCCCAAATCCAACCTCCCATCACCCCTCCCTCAACCGATACTTAAGAATCTTCCCAGCCGCACTAGTCGGCAGCATCTGCACAAACACCACCTCCCGCGGCACCTTATAGTTGGCCATATGCCGCCGCGCCCAATCAATCAGCTCATCGGCACCAACCTTGCTGCCATGCCGCAGCACCACAAAAGCCTTCCCCGCCTCGCCGAGGCGCTCGTGCGGGACGCCTACCACCGCCACCTGCGCAATCGCCGGATGCGACACCAGCAGCTTCTCGATCTCGGCCGGATAGCAATTGAAGCCCCCGACGATAAACATGTCCTTGATACGGTCGGTGATCCGCAGGTTGCCACGCACGTCCAGCGTGCCGACATCGCCCGTGCGCAGCCAGCCGCCCGCATCGATCGCTTCCGCGGTGGCTTCCGGCAGCTGGAAGTAGCCCCGCATCACGTTGTAGCCGCGCACCGCCACCTCCCCGGGTTCGCCTGCCGGCACCGGCTGGCCGTCGCTATCCAGGCAGCGCAGTTCGACACCGGGCATGGCGCGGCCCGACGTCAGCGCCACGAGATCGGCATCGTCTCCGGCGCGGGTCAGCGTGGCGAACCCACACGATTCCGTCAGGCCATAGCCGGTGAAGATTTCGCGAAAGCCCAGTTCGCGCTGCATGCGCTGGATCAGCACGGGCGGGATCGCCGACGCGCCGGTCACCGCGACGCGCAGCGAGGACAGGTCGAATTCCCGCAAGCGCGGATTGTTCAGCAGTGTCTGGTAAAGCGTCGGCGGGCCGGGCAGCACCGTGATGCGCTCGTTCTCGATGCGGGTCATCACCGCCTCGGCATCGAACACCAGGTGCGGCAGGATGGTGGCGCCGCTGACCAGCGCCGCCAGCCACCCGGCCTTGTAGCCGAAGGTGTGGAAGAAGGGATTGACGATCAGGTAGCGGTCGCCGGCCTCCACGCCGGTGATYGAGGCCCAGCCRTGGATGGCCTGCAGGTTCTGCGCATGCGCGGTCATMACGCCTTTYGGGCGKCCGGTGGTGCCCGAGGTRAACATGATGTCCATCAGGCAGTCGCCGGTCACGGCACGCTCGCAAGCTTGGAACTCCGCCTCGCTGGTCCGCGGCGCCAGGGCCAGCAAGTCTGCCCATGCAAGCTCATCCGGCGCCATCTGCCGCCCCACGCGCCCGCGCAGCACCACCACGCGCTCCAGCGTGGCGGGCCGGTGCGGCGCCAGCATTTCCGGATAGCTCTCGCCGAGGAAGTCGTCGATGCAGAACAGCACCCGCGCGCCGCTGTCGGCCAGGATCGCGCCGGCCTCCATGCCCTTCATGCGGGTATTGATTGGCACCAGCGCCGCACCGATGCTGTGCGTGGCCAGGGCGGCGACGATCCATTCCGACAGGTTGGGCGCCCACACGGCGACCCGGTCGCCAGGCACCACGCCGAGCGCGAGCAGCGCCCGTCCCGCCTCCGCGCGCAGCGCGTCCAGCGCCGTGAAGCTGAGCCGCAACCCATCCTCCTGGATGGCGATGCGCGCGCCGTGGCGCGCGGCGGCCGTGCGTACCAGCTCCGGGATGGTGGCGGGAACGGCCTGCCCCGCCCTGGCGGCGTCGGCCAACCCCCGGGCGGTTTCGATGGTGTCAGTTGTCATCATGTCAGTCGGGAAATTTCAGGTGCAGTTCGCTGCCGGCCGCGCGGGCCTGGCAGGCCAGGGTCCAGCCGGCCTCGCGGTCGGCGGTGTCAAGCACATGGTTCTCGCCCAGCGTTGCCTCGCCGTGCGTCACCTGGCACATGCAGGCGCCGCACAGGCCGGAGCGGCAGGAGTTCGGAGCCGCGATGCCAGCGCGCAGCATGGCGTCGAGCACGGTTTCGCCCGCCTGCGCGTCGAGCCGGTGGCGTACGCCATCCAGCTCCACCTCCAGCGCAGCCGCAGCGGAAACCGGCGGGGCCACTTCTTCGGCCTGCCCTGCGGCGGGCGGCGGCGCGCCGAAGCGCTCCACGTGAATCCGCTCGCGTGCCACGCCAAGGGCCTGCAAGGCGGCCTGGGCACCGTCCATGAACGGCCCCGGCCCGCAGATAAAGCAGTCGGCGTGGCCCCACGGCGAGGCCAGCGCTTCGAGCTGGGCCTGCGAGGGCGGCCCTTGCACGCTGTCCAGCCAGTGGATCACGCGCAGCCTGTCCGCGTGGCGCGCGGCCAGGTCGCGCAGCGCATCGCGGAAGATCACGCTGCGTTCATCGCGGTTGGCGTAGATCAGCGTGACGTTGCCGCCATCATGGCGCAGCGCCGCCTTGGCGATCGACAGCACCGGCGTGATGCCGCTGCCGCCGGCGAACAGCAGCAGGTCGCCATCCAGGCTGCGGGGCGTGAACACGCCCGCGGGCGGCATGACGTCAACCGTGTCGCCAGCCCCGAGSCGGTCGCAGATCCAGTTGGATACGCGACCACCGCGCACGCGCTTGATGGTCACCCGCAGCGCATTGTCGACCTGGGGGCTGCTGGACAGCGAGTAGCAGCGCTGCTGCGCGGCGCCCTCCAGCGGCACCTTGAGCGTCAGGAACTGGCCTGGCCGGTAGGCGAAGGTATCGCGCAGTCCTTCGGGCAGTTCGAACACCAGCGAGCTTGCCTCGTCGGTTTCGGCCACCACCTGGGCGATGCGCAGCGGGTGGAATTGCGCTTGCACCATGATGTCCGCGATCAGGCGATGCCCATGATGGTCTGCGCATTGTCGATGCGCAGCTCGGCGCCGTTGACGTAGCGCGACTCATCGGAGGCCAGGAACAGCACCAGGTTTGCCACGTCGCCGGGCAGGCACATGCGTTGCATCGGATCGCCGCCCGCCTGCTCATGGGTGGCCGGGGCGTCGGCCGCGCCCTGCATCAGGGCAGCCGTCATCGGCGTCAGGATGCCGTCCGGATGCACGGAGTTGCAGCGGATCTTGTAGCCGCGCTGCTTGCAGTAAGCCGCCACGCTGCGGGTGAGCGCGGTGACAGCACCCTTGCTGGCGCTGTAGGCGCAGAACATGCTCATGCCGCCCAGCGCCGCCACCGAAGACATGTTCACGATGACCCCGCCGTTTTGCTTCATCGCGCCCACGCCATACTTGCAGCCCAGGAAATAGCCGTCGGCATTGATGCGCATGATGCCCTGCCATTGCTCCAGCGTGGTGTCCTCCACCGAGCCCAGCGCCAGCACCGCGGCGTTATTGACCAGCACGTCCGGCGTGCCGAAATGCTCCTGGGTGCGCTGCATGACCTGCTGCCAGCCGGCTTCGCTGGCGATATCGTGGGGCACGAAGATGGCGGTGTCGCCAATCTCGCGCGCCACGGCGTGGCCGGCCGCCTCGTTCAGGTCGGTCAGCACCACGCGCGCGCCTTCGCGCGCCAGCAGCAAGGCGTCTTCCTTGCCGACGCCGCTGGCGGCGCCGGTGACGATGGCGATCTTTCCTTCAACTCGGTTGCTCATGGCTTGTCTCCTTGGTGTGTTCGTCGATGTGTTCATTGCGGCCCGGCTGGTCCGCCAGGGCTGCCAGGGCTGCCAGGGCTGCCAGGGCAACGAGATGGCGCCCGGCATTGCGCCCCGACCAGATACAGTCGGCGAGCGAAAGGCCGCTCACATAGTGATTCGATGCGATGCCGACCGCGGTGCGGCCGACCGCGTACAGGCCCGGGATCGGCGCCGCCTGGCCGCCGGCTCCTTCCGCCAGCACCTGGCCGCACGTCTCGTCCACGCGCAGGCCGCCGAGGGTGATGGCGGGACAGGGAAATGCGCGGCTATGCGCGGAGATATCGATGGCCAGGTAGGGCCCGCGTTCCAGCGATGCGCACATCGCCGCGGATTTCCCTGCGGGGTCGGGCAGCTCGCCGCGCGCCGCCGCGTTATAGGCAGCCAGCGTCGCCAGCAATGCCGCGCGCGGCATGCCCAGCTTGTCGGCCAGCAACGCGATACCCGGCGCACGCGTGGCGCCGAACAGCATCAGCATGATGGCGGGCACGCGCTGGAAGGCCCAAAGGCGTCCGGTGACGCAATCGCGCAGGGCCGCGCGCGCCAGCCCGGCGTTCAGGATCAGCCAGGCGCGGCCGCCGTGCTCCTCGCAGATGGCGTGGCCCAGCCGCGCGCCGTAGACTTCCTCGTTGCCGATGCGCGCGCCTTGCGCGTCGACCACGCAGCCACGTGCCCAGTCGAACGGCGGATTGATGAAGCGCCACGCGGAAACGCGCTCCAGGTGGCGCGCCGCCGCCCCGACCGACAGGCCGAGGCGGATCCCGCTGCCATCGCAGCCGGTGGTGCCCAGGCGCCAGTTGCGGCGGTACTTGGGCGCATGCGCGGCCACCATGGCCGGGTTGAAGATGAAGCCGCCGGTGGCCAGCACAACGGCGCCGGCACGCACTGCACAGGGCTGCGCGAAATCGTCTTCCAGCTGCGTCACGCGCCGGCGCAAGGCATCGGCCAGCGCCGGGGAAAGGTTGTGCAGGCGCTCGGCCCAGCGCGCCAGGCGGGCATGCCGGCGTTGCAGGCGGCCCGGCGGCAGGCGCCGGAGTTCCACGCCAATGACGGTGCCCCGTCCATCGACAATCAGGCGGCGCGCCGCCGCGTGGCGTATCACGTCCACCCCGGCCTGCGCCTGCACCGCGCGCCGCAGCACGCCGTACAGCACGTGACCGGACATGCCGCTGCCCTTGCAGCGATGGCCGCGCGGCGCCGGCTCCGCGTGGCGCGCGTACTCCGCCACGGCCTCGTTGCCCGAGTAGTAGAGGTAGTAGTCCTGCGCGGGATACGAGGTCTTGCGTGGCGGCACGGTGGCGGCAAAGCGCGCGCCCAGCTGCTCCAGCCAGGCGATCATGCCGGTGCTGCGCTCGCAGAATGCCTGCAGCGTGCCATTGCCGACCGCGTCGCCAACCTCCTGCCGCAGGTAAGCCGCCATGGCCTCTGGCGTGTCACGGTAGCCGGCGGCCCGCTGGTATGGCGTGCCACCGCCGGCATACACCACGCCGCCGCTCCTGGCGCTGGCGCCGCCGCCTTCGAAGCGCTCAGCCACGATCACGTCGAGCCCGCCCCGTGCGGCTTCGAGCGCCGCGCAGGCGCCGGCCGCGCCGAAGCCGATCACCGCCACGTCGCAGCGGGCATCCCAACGGTAGGCGCCCGGGTCGGCGACGACCAGCGGCGGCAATACCGCGTTGACCCCGCCGCAGGCGGGATCAGAAACGGGATCGGATGCGGGATCGGGAACGAAGGCGTTGGCGGTCATCGCGCAGGCTCCGGCACTGGGTTCACGTCACGCCGCCCGCAGGCTGGCCAGCGGCGCCGAGGTGGAGTAGGCGCCGTCCACATAGACCAGCGGCGCCACGTCGCCGGCCAGCCGGACTTCGCGCAGGCGGCCGATAAAGACGGCGTGGGTGCCGTAGTCGAAACGGCCGTCCTGCTCGCAGATCAGGTTTGCCTGAGCATCCCGCAGGAAAGGCACGCCCAGCGGGTCGGCCTCCCACTGRCCCGTGGTAAAGCGGTCCTCGCCCTTGAGCCGGCCACTGCAATCGACAGCAATGTCGCGATGATCGGCCGCCAGCAGGTTGACGCAGAAATCCACCCCGGCATTGAGGGCCGGGTAGATCGAGGCATTGCGATGGATGCAGATCAGCAGCGAAGGCGGGTCCGCGGACAGCGAATCGACCGCGGTGACCGACATCGAATAGCGGCGCTCGCCCTCGCGGCAACTGACCACCGCAACCGAGCGCGCCATGCGGCGCATTGCCATCAGCATATCGTCGCGCAGCGACGGGGAAATAGTCTGGTTCATCATGCCTCCTGCCTGTGTGATGGTATTAGTCCGCTTGGCCCTGCCCGGCCGCCCCGCCCGCCAGCACATCGGCGGCGATCAGGCCGAAGGTCATGGCCGGCCCGATGGTGGAGCCCGCGCCCGGATAGCTGGCGCCCATCATCGAGGCGCTGGTATTGCCGATGGCGAACAGCCCGTCGATGGGCGAGCCGTCCTCGCGCAGCACGCGGGCGCTGGCATCGGTCGCCAGCCCGCCCTTGGTGCCAATATCGCCAGCGTCGATGCGCACCGCGTAGAACGGCGCGCGGCCGATCGGCGCCAGGCACGGATTGGGACGGACCTGGGTGTCGCCGTAGTAGGTATCGAAGACGTTGTCGCCCTTGCCGAAGTCCTCATCCACGCCTCTCGCCGCAAAGCCGTTCATGCGCTCGACGGTGTGCGCCAGGCCGCCCGGGTCGATGCCGGCGAGCCGCGCCAGCGCGTCGAGCGAATCGGCGCGCAGCAGGACGTCCGCGAAGGGGGCCGGGATGCGGCGGTCCGGCATGACCGAGCCGGGCAGGATCGGCCCGCAGGGATACTTGCGGCGGAAGGTGGCATCGAACACCAGCCACGCCGGCACGCTGCAGCCCGTCCGCTCGTGGTCGCGGTACATCGCGGGCACGAACTCGGAGTACGGCGCGGCCTCGTTGACGAAGCGCCTGCCCTGCCCGTTGACGACGATGCAGCCGGGCAAGGCGCGCTCGACAAAGATCGCGCGCTGCTTTTCCTCGCCGCCGACCTTCACCGTTGGCGCGCCCCATACATGCGACATCAGCTCCAGCGCCGCGCCCGCGCGCTGCGCGGCCTGGATCCCGTCGCCGGTGTTGTGCGGCGGCGTGGCGCTCCACTCTGCCCGGCTGGGATGCGGCAGGTATTGCTCGCGCATGGCCTGGTTCCGCTCGAAGCCGCCCGCGGCCAGGATCACGCCGCGCCGGGCTTCGATGCGTACCTGCGCGCCATTGCGCCGCGCCAGCACGCCGGTGACGCGCGCCGCGCCACCGTGCTCCTCCACCAGCAGGTCTTCCAGCGCGGTATCGAGCCACAGCGGGATGCCGCGCTTCATCATGGCGTGGCGCAAGCCGCCCACCAGGCTGTTGCCGAGCGTGAGCCGGCGGTCGCGCGCGGTGCGGCGGCGCCAGCCGAGATCCAGCCAATAGCGCCCGAACTGCCGGGCCGCCACGCCCAGCCAGCCCCGGCTCTTGCTCAGCATGGCGTGGGCCTCGGCGGAGGTCACCGCCACCCGGCCCGCCACCAGCGTCCCCGGCGAAGGCGGCCGCAGCCGCGCGAACTCCTCGCCCAGCTGCGCGCCGTCGAACGGCATCGGATCCAGCGCGCGATATCCGGGCAGCGCGCCCGGCAAGCGCTGGAAGTAGTCGGCGTAGCGCGGCAGCGAGTAGTAACGCACCGCGGTGCGCTGCTCCAGGTAGCTAAGCATGCGCGGACCGTGCTCGAGGTACGCGCGCAGCTTGGCGGGCGTGGAGCGGCCTTCGGTGCACGCTTCAAGATAGGTAAGCGCGGCGTTGTAGCTGTCGCTGCCGCCCGCTTCTTCGATATGGTGGTTGAGCGGGATCCAGATCCCGCCGCCCGAGACCGCCGAGGTGCCACCATACAGGCCGCTCTTCTCCAGCACCACCACGGACAGGCCGCGATCCGCCGCGCGGCAGGCGGCCAGCATGCCGCCCGCTCCTGAGCCGACCACCACTACATCAAACACCGCGGTGCCGCCTGCCTGCCCTGTGCCCTGGTTCATGTTCCGCTCCACGCCGGCCTCAGATAAAGAAATCGGTGTTGGCGCGGCCCATCATCACGCCGCCCAGGTTCTGGCCGAAGCGATCCAGGTTGTTGGCGTAGTGGGCACGCGCCGCATGCAGGTCGAGGAAGCGGCGTACCAGCGGATTGGTGACGTAGATACCGTTGCCGCCGGCGTAGCGCAGCAGGCTGTCGGCGAGTTGCGCGCACCGCTGGGCGACCTGTGACGACTGGTAGCGGAAATGCAGGCGGCGCGCCGTATCGAGCTGCTCGCCCCGGTGCGCCGTGGCCATCAGCTCGTCGAAATTGCGGCGCAGGATGGTACGCATCTCATCGATGCCGGCCGCCGCGTTGGCGCAGGCGAGTTGCGCGCCGCCGTCCTCGGCCGTCCTGCCGCCGCTGTTGGCGCTGACCCGGCCATCGGCATAGGCGATGAAATCGTCGAGCCCGCCTTCCAGCGCGCCGATGCAGGCCGTGCAGACGGCACGCACGAAGATCTGGGCGAACGGCAACTGGTACAGCGGCGCCTGGTTGAGGGACAGGCCCGGGCTGGTGCCCATGGCGCCGTCGACGGCGCTGTGGGTGCGGTATGCCGGCACGAACACGTCGTCCACCACGATGTCGTGGCTGCCGGTGGCGCGCAGGCCCAGCACATCCCAGTTGCGCACGATGGTGTAGTCGCTGCGCGGCAGCAGGAAAGTGCGGTACTCGGGCGCCGCGCCGGCCTGCTGCGGCGGCACCAGGCCGCCAAGGAAGATCCAGTCGCACAGCTCGCTGCCGCTGGAGAACTTCCAGTGCCCGGAGAAGCGGAAGCCGCCGTCCACCGGCACCACCTTGCCCACCGGCATATAGGTCGAAGCGATCAGGGTGGCGTTGTCCGCGCCCCAGACGTCCTGCTGGGCCTTGCCGTCGAACAAGGCGAGCTGCCAGTTGTGCACGCCCACCACGCCATAGACCCAGGCGGTGGACATGCAGCCCTTGGCCAGGGCCATCTGGATGTCGAAGAAGGTCTGCGGGTCCAGCTCATGCCCGCCATAGCGGCGCGGCTGCAGAACCTTGAAGAAGCCCGCGGCCTGCATGTCGGCCACGGTTTCGGCCGGGATGCGCGATTGCGCCTCGGCCTGGCCGGCGCGCTGCGCCAGCACCGGGATCATTTCGTGCGCGCGGCCGATCAGTTCGGCCGCCAGTCCTTCGGGGTAGTTGTCTCGATGCACCGCCATCTCCTCTTGCCGGCCACCGGGCCGGTCTTGTCGTGCCTTCATGCTGGCATCGCCGCTGCCCCGCGCCATCGTCCGAGGAGACTAGTCGCGCAGCAGCGATGGTCCGATGGCTCGCTCAGGCGAGCGCGCGCAGCTTGCGGCCCTGGGCGCGGAAGTGCGGGATCACGTGCTCGCCGATATTGCGGATGGTTTCGAGCTGGGCCCATTGCGGCACCGTGCCCATCTGGCAGATGAACAGGATCTCGTCGGCCCCGGCGTCGATCAGGCGCTGCACATAGCCGATGCAGTCCTCCACCGTGCCGTAGGCATGGTTGGGGTTGAGCATCATCATCGACGGATCGCTGAAATCCACCGTGACCTTCTCCGAGGCGAAGCTGGTCTTGATCACGGCCTTGCCTTGCGCGTCCTGCTCGGTGATGTTCTCCACATCCCAGCCTTCGGGATTGGGGCGCTCGCCGCCGGCATACCAGTACCCCAGCGACTCCATGAAGTAACGCTGTCCCTTGATGCCGATCTTGCGCGCCGCCACGCCGTCTTCCAGCACGATGGTCGGACACAGGGCGGCAAGATGCTGGTGAGGACGGAAACCAACCTGGTCCTTCGCCTGGCGCGTCTCGTAGGCTTCGCGATAGATAGCATTCTTCTTCGCCACGTCTTCCGGGCCGCCAAAGCCGAGCACCAGCGCACCCATGCCGCGCGCGCCGGCACGCTTGAGCGTATCGGCGTTGGTGCAGGCCAGATACATCAGCGGGTGYGGGTCCTGGCGTGGCTTGGGATGGATGGGGCGGCGCGGAATCTTGATGAATTCGCCATCGTGCTCGATCTCGTCCTGGGTAAGGATCTTCGGGATCAGGTACATCGCCTCGTCGATCATCGGGTGCAGGGTTTCGAGGTCGTAGCCAAAGGTGCCCGCCTCCTGCTGCGTACCGCCCTTACCCACGCCAAAATGCACGCGCCCGCCGGAGAGAATGTCGAGCGTGGCCACGCGCTCGGCTACCTTGACCGGATGGTTCATCGCCGGCGGCAGGCAGACCACGCCGTGGCCGATGCCGATGCGGCGCGTGCGCCCGGCCACGAAGGCCAGGAAGGTCTCCGGCGCGCTCATGTGCGCGTAGTTGGTCAGCGCCGTGTGCTCCACCGCCCAGACGACATCGAAACCCATGTCCTCGGCGAGTTCCACCTGCTCCATGATTTCGTCGAACACCTTGTGGTCGCCGGCGCGCGACGCGTCGACAGTCTGCGCTTCGTAGATCAGCGAGAATCGCATTGCAGTCCCCTTCCTTTACATTTGGTTTTCAGGCCATCGGCCGGGAGCGCCGCCGCGTTGTCGTGGCGGGCGGCGCCATCGCCGGCACCGTCATTGCTGGCCTGCGTGACTGCAGTGTGTGCGGCCGGGGAAAGTGCGGCATCGTCTGATTGGATTATGCGCGGCGGCACCGTGTCCCTATCATGTCCAGGACCACTCACCACCTGCACATGGATACGCCGTCATGAAGATTCCTCCGCCGACTCCTCCGCGTCGCCAGACGCTGCTGGCCGCCCTGCCGACAGGCACCGCCGCACCCGCCCGCGCGCTCGACATCCTGCTGTCCGACGACGACGGTGATCAATCGCTCAATATCTGTGCCGTGTGCCGCCAGGCGGCGTCCGCCCGCTGACAAGGAGCGACAGCATGCAATCCAACCTCTTGCTTTACCCGGTGGACGATATCGATGCCGCCCTGCCGTTCTTCGAGCAGGGCCTGGGCCTGGCGGTGAAGTTTCGCGATGGCGGGCGCTATTGCGCGCTGGACGCCGGCCCCATCACGGTAGCGCTGGTGGCCGGCGAGGAGCGGATGGTCTCCCAGCCCGCGCTGGCATTCCGGCTGGAAGCCGGCGAGGATATCGCGGCGGCGATCGAGCGCCTGCTGGCGGGCGGCGCGCGGATCGCGCAGCCGCTCGCCAGCGGCCCGCACGAGTTGCGCGCGGTACTGACCACGCCGCAGGGATTCCCGCTGGTGGTCAGCGCCAAGCCCGCCAGGCCGGCGAGCTAGCGCGCTCAGCCGAGCGCCACCACGCTGCTGAGCAGCATGCGCACCAGCGTGGCCTGCCGGGTCACGCCGGTCTTGGAGAAGATGGCGCGCAGGTGGGCGCGCGCCGTGTTCTTGCTGATGCCGAGCTCCTCGGCCGCTTCTTCCAGCGCGAGGCCGTTGGCCAGCTGCAGCGCAAGCTGGGTTTCC
Organism: Cupriavidus sp. 05N39; assembly: GCF_056397325.1. Lineage (NCBI taxonomy): Bacteria > Pseudomonadati > Pseudomonadota > Betaproteobacteria > Burkholderiales > Burkholderiaceae > Cupriavidus > Cupriavidus sp. 05N39. The sequence goes on along the minus strand of NZ_JBFTNE010000134.1, from coordinate 18,793 downwards.
GCCGGCGTGAAATCGAACAGCTTGCGCACCACCTCGTGCGAAGCCTGCGACTTGCGCTCCGGGTCGCGAATGAAAATCACGCACGAAGGCCGGCGCTTATTGTCTTCCGACCACTCGCTCAGCGGAATCGTGCGGATCAGCACTCCCAGCTTCGCGTTGCCCGAAGGCCGCGTGATCGACATCGCCTCCATCACCGCCGGCGCGGTGCCGATATGGCCCATGATGGCCTGGCGCAGCAGGCGCTGGAACTGGCGGTTCTCCTGCGCGTACTCGACATCCAGCGAGCCCCTGGCAATACGGATGCCGTCCTTGTCGGCAAGGATCTCGTCCGCGGCCGAATTGGTCCGCATGATGGCACCGGTCTCATCGAGTATCGCCATGCCGACCAGCATGCGGTCGATGGCGCTGGCGTACAGGGTGCGCTCCGACTCCACCACATCCATGCGCGAGTGCAGATCGACCGCGCGCCGCAGGTGCGGCAGCAGCACCGCGCATATGGCTTTGTCCGCTTCCGAGAAGTCCGGCGCGTCGACGTTGCGGCAGACACGGAGGCGGCATTCCACGCCATCGTCGGTGCGGATGTCCGCGCCCATCATATAGCGGACGCCTAGCGGCTTTAGGAACTCCCGGTACAGGTCGCTGTTGCACCACGCGACGGTGCCAATCTGCTCGTCGATCGTCACCACCCGGTCGGCGGGCAGGTCGACGAAGGGATCCATCGCGTAGTAGTAGTTGTTGTACATCGTCTCGCCGGGCAAGGTGTTGCCGCCTTCCTCGCTGGCGTGCACCATCAGGCCCGCCCGGTCGCTTGCCGGCGAGCGCAGGATCAGCGTGACGTAGTTCGCATGCAGGTGGGTGCGGATGAGTTCCAGCGCCTTGCTCCATGGCACCTGCTCCATGGCCCCCTGGTAGATCTTGCCAAGCAGCGTGCTGAGATCCGCCAGCGAGAGCGCCACCGGCGCGTAGCAAAGCGCCGCTTCCTGGCTGTGGCTTGCCTCCATCAACATACCTCTTGTCTCCGTTATCCACGCCTGGCTCTGCGGCCGGCGTTTGCCATGACAAGGGCGGTGCGCCCCCCCGGCGGTTCCCGATTATATGGATTGCCACGGCACCGGTGGCAGGATTGCGCATCATGGTTTGCACCTATCGGCGCGCCGTATGAGGCCGCTGTCGGCGAGGCAGGTGCTTGCTTTCGCACCCGCTTCGCCGCTGCGGATAGGCCAGACCTTACCCTCCTGCCGGGCGCTCACATACCGCAAACGGACTAGGCAACTCCCCTCTCGGGGCAATCCCTGAGCCTCGCTGGCGCCTGACACCTCACTCAAACAGACGATGCGAGGGCCACGCCCGGCAGGTAGAAATGGGCGGACGCAATCCCGCGCGCCATCCATTCCAACCACTTCGCCAGGAGACCCGCCATGGCGGCAAACGAGACCGGAAAGACCGCAGTGATCACAGGCGCCGGCGGCGGCATAGGCCGGGCCCTGGCCCACGCGCTCGCCGCGCAGGGTGTGGCGCTGGTGCTGGCGGACAAGGGTGCCGACGCGCTGCTGCGCGTGCACGGCGAACTGACGCACCACCGGCAAACGATAGCGATACTGCCAACCGATGTGGCACAGGCTGCCCAGGTCGAGCAGCTCTGCGCGCGCAGTTTCGAACTGCTGGGCCGGGTCGACCTGCTCTTCAACAATGCCGGCGTGCTGGCGACCGGCGCCTGCTGGGAGCTGGATGCCGCCGTGTTCGAGCGTGTGCTGAACGTCAACCTGTGGAGCGTAATCCACAGCTTGCGCGTCTTTGTGCCTCGCATGGCGGTGCAAGGCAGCGGGCATATCGTCAACATCGCCTCGATGGCAGGTCTTGCCGTGGGCCCCTGGCTTGCGCCCTATACCGTGTCCAAGCAGGGCGTGGTGGCGTTGAGCGAAGGGCTGGCGATGGAACTGCAGGCGGCGGGCATGCCGCTCAAGGTGTCGGTGGCATGCCCGGGGCCGGTGGCCACCGGCATCGCGCTCGACCTGCCGGCCGGCGCGCAGAGCGGCGTCGGCGGCATGAACCAGGCGCTACAGGCGAGCATCGCGCAGGGCATGCCAGCGGCAACCATGGCCCGGCACATCCTCGACGGCGTGGCCGCCGGAGATTTCTGGATCCTGCCGCACGCCGAAGCCGCCGCCGCCGCGCAAGCGCGCGCGAACGGCATCGCCAGCGGCAAGGCGCCGGCCTTCGCTTTCTGAGCCTCGCCTGCCTTTGCCGCACCCTCTCCCCCCCTGCACTTCCTTCAGCATAAGGAAAAACCAATGCAATTCGACCCGCAAGTCCGCGCCCTGCTCGACGCCATGGCGCAGTTCCCGCCACTCGACTTCACCACCATCACGCCAGACGCCTACCGCGCCGTGCTGGCCGCGCACCCCGCGTTCGCGCCGGGGGATGCGGTCGCGGAAGAACGCGAACTGAGCGTGGCCGGCGCCGCCGGCCCCTTGCCTGCCCGCCTCTACCGCCCGCCTGGCAATGGCCCCTGGCCGCTCACGGTGTTCTTCCACGGTGGCGGCTTCGTCACCTGCGGGATCGAAACGCACCACAATATCTGCCGCTCGCTGGCGAATCGCGCGCAGACCCTGGTGCTGTCGGTYGGCTACCGGCTGGCGCCGGAGGCACGCTTTCCCGCGGCTGCCGACGATGCCTGCGCGGCGCTGCGCTGGAGCGCGGCACACGCCGCCGAACTGGGCGCACTGCCGGACAGGATGGCTGTCGCCGGCGACAGCGCCGGCGGCAACCTGGCCGCGGTTGCATGCCAGCAACTGCGTGGCAGCGTGGCGCTGCGCCACCAGTTGCTGCTGTACCCTTACCTGGATTGCGCGGACGAATCCGGCAGCTGGCGCACCTTCGCGCAAGGCTGCTTCCTGACCGGGGACATGCTGCGCTGGTATGCCCGCCACTATCTCCCCGACCCGCGCCATGCCGCCGATGTGCGGGCCAGCCCGCTGCGCCAGCGCGAACTGGCGGGCGTGGCGCCGGCCACCATCATCACGGCCGAATTCGACCCCCTGCGCGATCAGGGCGAGGCCTACGCCGCCGCCATGCAACGCGCCGGCGTGGACAGCGCCCTGCACTGCTGGCCCGGGCAGATTCATGGCTTCATGAGCATGCAGGGCTTGCTGGACGCGGCCGACGCGGCGCTCGACCTGGCGGCGTCCGCCTTGCGCGCCGCCTTTGCCGATGCGCGGGAGGCGGCATGAGGCCCGCACCGATCGGCGACGTGCTGCGCGCCATCGCCACCGGCCAGCGGGTCGTGGTCATCGAGGACGACACCGCGGAAGCCAGCGGCTGCGTGCTGGTCGCGGCGGACAAGATCAGCGAGGCCGACGTCAACTTCATGGCGGCGCACGCGCGCGGCCTGGTCTGCCTGGCCATCACCGAATCCAGGCGGCGGCAGTTGAGCTTGCCGATGATGGCGGTCGGCGGCAGGCAGCGCGAGCCGTTCACCGTATCGATCGAAGCGGTGGATGGCGTCTCCACCGGCATCTCCGCCGCCGACCGCGCGCTGACGATGCGCGTGGCCAGCGCCGCGCATGCCAGGACAGGCCACCTGGTCCAGCCGGGCCACGTCTTTCCCATCGTGGCGCAGCCTGACGGCGTGCTGCGCCGCGCCGGCTTCGCCGAAGCCTGCTCGGATTTGCCCAGACTGGCCGGGCGCGAGGCCGCGGGCGCCTACACGATGTTGCTGGACGACGCCGGCGAGTTGCTGCGCGGCACCGCCTTGCCGGACTTCGCCAGTGCGCACGGCCTGATGATCTGCGCCATCAGCGACCTGATCCATCACCGCCTGCTGGTGGAGGGTGCGCTGCGCCGCAGCCAGAGCGGCCGGCTGGCCACGCCCTACGGCGAGTTCGCGGTGCATGCGTACTACGACGAGCCCATCGACGCCGTGCACCTGGCGCTGGTGCTTGGCCGGCCGGAGCCGGGCAAGCCGGTGCTGACGCGCGTGCAGACCGTGGAGACCTTGCGCGATGTGCTCGCGTTCGAACCGGCGCAAACTCAGGCGGCGCCCGCGCCGGGCTGGAACCTGGCACGTTCGCTGGCGCGCATCGGCACGGAGGGCTGCGGCATCCTGGTCTTGCTGGCCGAGCGCGAGCCGCCTCACCAGCTACTCCAAGAGGTCTCGCGCCTGGGCCAAGCCAGGGGACGGCCCGCGCCGCCATCGTTCGCGCAGCGTGCGCTTGGCGTGGGGGCGCAGATCCTGCGAGACCAGGGTGCGCGCAAGCTGCGGCTGCTGAGCCAGCCGGTGCCCTATCGCAATATCGCGGGATTCGAGCTGGAGGTCACCGAGTTCGTGCCGCCGGCCTGAGCCAGTGCGGCAATCTCCTGCGCCAGCCGTTTCGCCGCGTCGCGCAGCACATCGTCCTGCGCCGCGGCGTAACCGATCACCAGCGCCGGCGGCATTGCCCGCTCCCGGCAAAACTCGCCCAGGCTCTGCAGCGTCAGGTTCGCGCCGGCGCGGGCTTGCACCACATCGTGCTCGCTGATGCCGTCCGGCAGCCACAGCACGAAGTGAAACCCGGCGTGTTCCCCGCTGACGCGCAGGCGCTCGCCCAGAGCCGCCCGCAGCTCCGCCAGCACGATGTCGCGGCGGCGCAGGTACACGTTCCGTGAGACGCGCAGGTGGCGCAGGGCCGGCCGCAGCGCGTCGGGCATCACCATATAGCCGATCCGCAGCGAGGCATAGAGGCTCTTGTTGAAACTGCCGCAATGGATCACGCGGCCGCCGCCATCCAGCGCCTTGAGCGCGGGCAGCGGCGCTGCGGCACTGGCCAGGTCGCTTGTGCCGTTACTGAAAGCCCGGTGCATACGGTGTCGGCGTTCCAATTTATGTTGGCGGCCATGGGTATCGAGTTGGATGTGGTGGTTATTGGGCAGGAGAGGTTGTAGGGCTTTTTGCGGTTTGTTTGGGCGGCGATGGTTGTTGCACCCAAGTGCGTACGACACGTCCCCCTGCGGGGGATGTCGTACGCACTTGGGTGCAAGATGCCAACGCCGCTCAAAAAGACACCGAGCACCCCAACAGTGGGACTGTCGTACGGCTATTGGGTGCAAAAACCATCACCGCCCAAACAAAGCCGCAAACAGCCCTCACCGCTTACGAACCCTTCAAAGCCTCCGCATCCACCGCGGCAAACACCTCCTCTGCCATATGAAAGGCCGAGTTAGCCGCCGGCACCCCGCAATAAATAGCAGTCTGCAGCAGCACCTCCTTGATCTCGTCGCGGCTGACATCGTTGTTCGCCGCGGCGCGCAGATGCAACTTCAGTTCTTCATTGCGGTTAAGCGCCACCATCATCGCAATGGTGATCAGGCTCCGCGTATGCCGCGGCAACCCTTCACGCGTCCAGATCTCACCCCATGCATAACGCGTAATCAGATTCTGAAACTCATCGTTAAGCGAGTTCAGCCGGGCCAGCGAACGATCCACATGCGCACTGCCCAACACCTCCCGCCGCACGACCAGGCCAGCCTGATAGCGCTCGCCATCGTTGGCCGGACGGTTCGCGTCCTGCTGCGCATCGTCACCCAGGAAGTCCAGCAACGCCTCGGTAAAACGCTCCGGCTGCTCGCGGTTGGACAGATGCGCCGCCTCCAGTTCGAGATAGCGTGCACCCGGAATGGCATCGGCCAGCGCGCGCCCTTCCGCCGCCGTGGTAGACGGATCGGAACTACCGGCAATCACCAGCACCGGCACCGGAATGGTCCTGACCGCTTCGCGCAGATCGGCGTCGCGCACCGCCGCGCAGTTGGCGGCATACCCACGCGCATCCAGGCCGGTCAGCACCTTGCGCAGGTCATCCAGCCGATTGCCGGCGGCGCTGACGAAGGAAGGCGTGAACCAGCGTTGCAGCGAGCCCTCCACCAGCGGCGCCATGCCGTCGCGCAACACGCCTTCAATGCGCGTGTTCCACGCCTCGGGGGTGCCGATCTTTGGCGCGGTGTTGGCCAGCACAATGCGGGAGAAGCGCTGCGGCGCGTTCACGCCCAGCCACATGCCGGTCAGGCCACCCATCGACAAGCCGCAGAAGGCTGCCTTCCGGATCTGCAAGGCGTCCATCAGCGCGATGACATCGCTGCCCAGTTCCGCCACGCTGCTCGGGCCCGGCGGCAATGCGGACTGACCGTGGCCGCGGGTGTCGTAGCGCAGGATGCGGAACTGCTGGCCCAGTGCTTCGGCCTGCGGCGCCCACATCGTGTGGTCAGTACCTAGCGAGTTGGAGAAGATCAGGACGGGCGCGGATGCTGGGCCTTCCAGCGTGTAGAAGAGGCGATTGCCGGCGTGGGTGATGAAGGGCAAGGTGATCTCCAGAGAATTCGGTTCGGTGTTCAGGTACGTGTATTCATTCAGCGTCTGCGGCTGGCTTCCGGGGGGTCTCAGTGCTCTCCTGCCGCCAGGCCGCCAGGACCGCATCGACGAATCCCCCCGCCTGCCCGGCGTAATTGGCCGGAGGTTGGCACGCATGCGCGCGGCGTCCACCTGCAGTCCGTTTACCACTTCCAGCATCTGCCGCAGCGCGCCCGCGGCCAGCGTGACAATCTGCGGCAAGGTATCCCATTCCGCCTGCCAGCCGCCCAGCGCGCGTTCGTGCTCCTGCACCATGCCGGCCAGCATGGTAGCCACCAGCGGYGGCACGCGCACGGCGGCGGTGAGCACGGCGGCGCAGCCTACCGGGTTGCGCTTGTGCGGCATGGTGCTGGAGCCGCCGCGCCCGGGGCCGGAGGGTTCGGCCACCTCCGCGACCTCGGTCTGCATCATGAGCGAGACGTCGCGCGCGATCTTGCCGAGCGTGCCGGTCAGCATGCCGAGCGTGGTGGCTACCTCGACCATGCGGTCACGGTATGCGTGCCACGGTGTGGCCGGGACTGCCAGCGAGAGTGCGCGCCCAAGCTCGGCGGCCACCGCCGGAGCGGCGTCGCCGAGGCTGGCCAGGGTGCCGGCGGCACCGCCGAACTGCAACGCGGCGGCCTGCGCGCGCGTGGCGCCGAGGCGGTGCAGGTCGCGCCGCAGCGCGTCGAGCCAGCCGGCGGCCTTGAGGCCGAAGGTGGTGGGCAGCGCGTGCTGCAGCCAGGTGCGCGCCACCATCGGCGTGTCGCGATGCTGCGTGGCCAGCGCGGCGCAGGCGTGGCCGAGCGCCTTGAGATCGGCATCGACGGCCTGCAGCGCTTCACGCAGTTGCAGCACCATGCCGGTATCGATCGCGTCCTGGCTGGTGGCGCCCCAGTGCACGTAGCGCGCGGCTTGCTCGTCGCGCGCGGCTACGCGGGCGGTAAGTTGCCTGACCAGGGGAATGGCGAGGTTGCCGGCTGCCACGGCAGCGGCGGCCAGCGCGTCGAAGTCGATCTCCTCGGCGCGGCAGGTGACGGCGATGACCTCGGCAGCTTCGGCGGGGATCACGCCGCAGCGGGCTTCGGCGTGCGCCAGCGCGGCTTCGAAGTCGAGCATGCGCTGGACCGTGCCGGCATCGGAGAAAGCGGCCAGCGTGGCGGCGCTGCCGAACATCGGGTCGGTCAGTCGGGATGAGGTGGGCATCGATTCAGGTTCGCATCGGCATGGAAAAACCCCAGCGCCGGACCATGACGGGTCCGGCGCCGGGGCTCGGTCTGGCGCAAGCGGCTCGCGCCCGGGTCAGATGTCGAAGAAGACCGTTTCGTCCTGGCCTTGCAGCACCACCTGCCATTGCAGCTTGCCCGCGCCCGCCGGCTGCGCCACCAGCGTGTGGCGGCGCTCGGCGGGTACCTGCGACAAGGCCCAGTCGCGCGCGTTGGCCTGCGTTTCGTCCGGGAAGTATAGGCGCGTGGACAAATGCTTGAGCAGCCCGCGCATGAACAGCGAGACCACGATGTGCGGCGCCTGCGGCTGGCCGCCGGGGCTGGGTACCGGGCCCGGCTTGACGGTGACAAAGCGGAAGCTGCCGTCGGGCTGGGTCGGCAGCCGGCCAAAGCCGGTGAAGCCGGGCACCAGCGCCAGCTCGGCGCCGTCGCGCGCGTCGTCGGGATGGCGGTAGCGGCCGGCCGGGTTGGCCTGCCAGATCTCGACCATGCCATCGGGCACGGGATCGCCGTTGCCGTCGATCACGCGGCCTTCGATCACGATGCGCTCTCCCGCCAGCCCGGGGGCCTCGGCGGTCAGGTCAGCGCAGTCAAGGCCGGACAGGCCGATATGCAGGTAGGGTCCGACGGTCTGGGATGCGGTGGCGTACAACATGGCTTACTCCATCGGCGTGGCATCGCGGCCACGCAGCACGATATCGAAACGGTAGCCGAGCGCGTACTCCGGCGCCGTGGTTTCCCAGTCAAGGGCGGCCACCAGGCGGTCGCGCGCCTTGGCGTCGGGCACGCAGTTGAAGATGGGGTCGAAAGCCAGCAGCGGATCCCCCGGGAAGTACATCTGCGTCACCAGGCGCGTGGCATAAGCGTTGCCGAACAGCGAGAAATGGATATGCTGCGGCCGCCAGGCGTTGTGGTGGTTGCGCCAGGGATAGGCGCCCGGCTTGATGGTCTTGAACTGATAGCGGCCCAGGGCATCGGTCACCGCGCGGCCCTCGCCGGTGAAATTGGGATCGAGCGGCGCGTCGTGCTGGTCGCGCTTGTGCACGTAGCGGCCGGCGGCATTGGCCTGCCAGACTTCGATCAGCGCGTTCGGCACGGGGCGGCCGTTTTCATCGAGCACGCGGCCGCTCACGAGGATGCGTTCGCCGATGGCTTCGCCGGCATGGCCGGCGGTAAGGTCGCTGTCGCCGTGGCGCACGAACTCGGCGCCAAACAGCGGGCCGGTGACTTCGGACAGCGTCTGGCCCAGCGCCACCAGCGGCTGGTTGGGCGAGCGCAATTGCGTGGAGGCGTAGGGATCGAAGCGGTATTCGGGTTGGGTATCCCAGTAATGCCGGCGGTATTGCGCCAGCCCCGGGGCCAGCTGGATGGGCGAATCGGCCATGGTCGTTGTCTCCTTGTGGGGAATTTTCATTACTTTATTTGCGGTCATATCTCCTGTAAATTGAGTTTTTAGACAATTTGCATAACTTTTCGATATGCAGAGCACCTTCCGCAGCCGTGTGCGCCTGCGTCACCTGCACTGCTTCGTCGCAGTGGCGCAAACCCAGCATCTCGGCCAGGCCGGGGAGCAACTGGGGCTCAGCCAGCCCGCCGTTTCCAAGACCCTGACCGAGCTGGAAGCGCTGCTGGGCGCACGTTTGCTTGAGCGCAAGCGCTCGGGCACCGACCTCACCGAACTCGGCCAGCGCTTCCTGCGCCACGCCTTGCGCGTGCTGGAGGACCTGGACGAAGCCGCCGACAGCATCGGTGGCCCGGGCGCCGCCGGTCGCCGGCAGATCCGGCTGGGCGCCCTGCCCAGCGTGGTGCCGGACTTGCTGCAGGAAGCGGTGCTGGCATTCCGCGCCACGCATCCGGAAATCGGCCTGGCGGTGCAGACCGGCATGAACCGAACGCTGATTGACTGGCTGAAGGCCGATATGCTCGATCTCGCGATCGGCCGCATGGACAATCCGGCGGTGATGGAAGGGCTGTGGTTTGAGATGCTGAGCGCCGAGCCGCTGTTGCTGGCGGTGCGCAAAGGCCATGCCCTCGCCGCCGCGCCACCGTCCCTGGCCGATGTCATGGCCTTCCCGCTGGTGGTGCCCGCGCAGGGTTCGGCGCCGCGCCACAGCGCGGAAAGCCTGCTGGCACGGCACGGTTTCGTGTTGCCGACCGGCGTGCTGGAGACATCGGACGCTTACCTGGGCCAGCTCACCGCATTGAAGTCCGAGGCCGTCTGGCTGGCGCCGCGCTGCGCCATGCGCCAGGCGCTGGAGGACGGCGAGCTGGTGCTGCTGCCCATCTCGGGCCAGGGCAGCGAGGAGCCGGTCGGGCTGCTGCGCCAGGGCGGCCGCGAACTCGACGAGGCCGCCGAAGCCTTTGTGCACGATCTGCGCGAACGCGCCACGGCGCGTTCGCGCGGGCCGGCGCCGAAGGCCAGGGGATAGTCCCGTGCGACCCTCACATCTCGGTCGCGTCTTCAACCCGCTTGCCGGCCGGGCGGACCACGTCTGGGGATAGCTGCAGGAAGATCCACGCCGAGGCCGAGGTAATCAGCCCCACGCAGATGAAGGTGGCATGGAACGCCGGCAGCGCGGTGGTGGCGCCATGCCGGCTGAAGGTCCCCTGGAAGGTCGCCAGCAACGCGCCGGCCGAGGTCACCGCCAGGCTCATCGACAGCATCTGCACCATCGACAGCAGGCTATTGCCGCCGCTGGCCCCTGCCGTGCCGAGATCCTTCAGCGTGACGGTATTCATGGCGGTGAACTGGATCGAATTGACCGCACCGAAAAGGGCCAGTTGCACCAGCACCAACGCGAGCGGCTGGGTGGGCGAGATCAGCGCGAACGAAGCCATCGCCAGTCCCACCACGAACGTATTGGCGACCAGCACCCTGCGATAGCCGTGGCGTTCGATCAGGCGCGTGGCGAAACGCTTGGATGCCATGCCCGCCGCCGTGATCGGCAGCATCATCATGCCCGCCTGGAACGGCGAATACCCCAGGCTGACCTGCAGCGTCAGCGGAATCAGGAACGGCATGGCGCCATTGCCGATGCGCGCGAACAGGTTGCCCAGCAGGCCCACGCTGAAGGTATGCATGCGAAACAGCCGCAGCGCGAACAACGGCCGGCGGCGGCGCGTGGCGTGCAGCACATACGCCGTTAGCGAAGCCATGCTGGCGATCAGCAGCATCAGCACGGTGGCATGCTCAAAGCCAAGTTCAGCCAGGCCATCCAGCGAGAACGACAGGGTCAGCATGGCGATGGCCAGCAGCAGGTAGCCGCTGATATCGAACGGCGCCACGCCGTGCAGCCGGCTGTTGGGCATGTAGCGCATGGTGGCCAGCCCGCCCAGCAAGCCCACCGGCACATTGATCAGGAAGATCCAGTGCCAGGAAAAGGTCTGGGTCAGCCAGCCGCCCAGCGTCGGCCCGATCAGCGGGCCCACCATGCCGGGAATGGCCACGAAGCTGAGCGCCTGCAGGTACTGGTCGCGCGGGAAGGTGCGCAGCACCGCCAGCCGCCCCACCGGCAGCAGCATGGCGCCCCCCACGCCCTGCACTACCCGCGAGACCACCAGCAAGGCCAGGCTGTCGGAATAGGCGCAGGCCAGCGAGCCGGCGACAAACAGCACGATGGCCGTCTGGAAGATGGTGCGGGTGCCGAAGCGATCGGCCAGCCAGCCGGAGGCCGGGATGATCACCGCCATGGTCAGCGAGTAGGCAATGATGACCGACTGCATGCGCAGCGGGCTCTCGCCCAGGCTTTTGGCCATCGACGGCAATGCCGTGTTGACGATGGTGGAGTCCAGCGTCTGCATGAAGAAGCCGATGGCGACCACCCACAGCATGATCTTGCGGGTACGGCCATCGGTGGCGGCGGCGCTGGCAGTGGCGGGAAGAGGCGTGTCTTGCATCGGGATGGGCGTGCCCCGGAACGCAGGTGCGCTGGGTAGATCCGCTGGGTCGCGTACCGTAGCAGTGTAGCGGAGCTTTATGCTGGCACGCGCGAATTCCGAGGCAGGCTGTCAGGCCGGAGTGCTCCCTGCCGGGCGCTTCCCGCTGGCCATGCAACACGGCCGCCGCTGGCGCCCCACCCATAGCTAACGCTTGCCAAAGCGTGGTGCAAGCCGGATCGCCTGCGCCAGCCTGGCCCGCCTGTCAAGCATGGCTCCCGGCGACAGCGGACCTTTCGGAAATTTCCACCTTCATTTTCGGACCTGTCCGATTTCAATCTGGATACCGGCTCGGTATCGTCAGTCTGGCCTGGGCGTAGTCCAGCCTCACTCAAGCGTCAACGCGCTTGCACACCCTACTTCTCCCGAAACGCAGCATGAGCAAGAATATTCATCGCCTGGTTTTCAATGCCGTGCGCGGCATGCTGGTGGCAGTGCAGGAATCTGCCGCGGGCCGCGGCAAGGGCCGCCCGGGCAACGCCGAACGCATTGGCCAAGGCTGCGCCTTTGTGCCGGTGCTGTGGCTCACAGCGTTGACGGCGTCGATGATGGGCTTGCCGGTGTTGATGGACCAGTCAGCGCACGCGCAATCCCTGCCGATCCAGGTGGACAAGAGTTTGCCGGGACAGCGTCCGGTGGTGGGAGTGGCGGCCAACGGCGTCCCGGTCGTGAACATCCCCCCGCCCAATCGTAACGGCGGCACGAGCGTGAGTCATTTCATTCAGTACAACGTCGGCCCGTCCGGCGTGGTGCTGAATAACAGCGGGGCAAACAGCCAGACGCAGATTGCGGGCTGGGTCCAGGGAAACATGATGCTTGGCAACGGCCACGCCGGCAACATCGTGGTCCAGGTCACCCGGCCGAACCCATCGCAATTGCTTGGCGCGCAAGAAATCGCCGGGAATCGCGCCAATTTGATCCTGGCCAATCCGGCGGGATTGTATTGCTCGGGCTGCGGCGCGATCAACGCGGACCGTTTCACGCTGTCGACCGGACGTCCGGCGTTCAGCGCCGATGGCAGCCTGGCCGGCTTCAACGTGCGGGAGGGCAGCATCGGCATCGGCGGGCAAGGCCTGTCCAGCCCGCAGGCACAGGTCGACCTGCTGGCGCGCTCCATCAACATCAATGCCGAGCTGTGGGCCAGCCACCTGAATGCGCTCGCGGGTGCCAACCAGGTCGACTACCAGACCCTGAATGCCGCCCCGCAGGCTGGCAACGGCCCCGCCCCGCAGTTCGCGCTCGACGCCTCGGCGCTGAGCTCCATGTACAGCGGGGCCGTCAAGTTGATCGGCACGGAGCGCGGTGTCGGCTTTAACCTCGGCGGCGGCATCACGGCCCGCGCGGGCGACATCGTGGTGCACAGCAACGGCGACGTGCGTATCGCGCCAGGTGGCCGCCTGCAAGCCGAAGGCCGCGCCTCGGTCGCTGGTACCAACATCAGCAACGCGGGCACCATCACAACGCGCAGCGCCATTGCCGCAACCACGCTGGGACAACTGACCAACAGCGGCACGCTGGCCGCCGGCACCGATCTGGTGGCCCAGGCCGACCGCATCGCCAACAGCGGCACCATCGGCGCGGGGGTCGATGCCGATGCCCGCGTGACCGGCACCGGCACGGTCCATCTCGCCGCGCGAGCGGCCATCCAATCCAATGGCACCATCGTGACCGGCGCGGACACCAACCTGTCGGCACCCACGCTGGACCTGTCGAACGGCAATGTCATCGCCCACAACATCGCCAATCTGTCGGCGGCGGGCGACATCACCCACCAGAACGCACGGCTGGAAGCCAGTGCCGTGCAGTTCAAAGCCGGCGGCACGGCGGACAATCGCGGCGGCGCCATCGTCGCGGGCGTCAATGGCGGCACCGTCCAGGGCACGAATATCCTGAACCAGCGGGGCGCCATCACCAGCGGCGGCGGGCTCGGCGTGGGCGCGGCGCAGGCCGTGGACAACACCGGCGGCACCATCACCGGGACCAGCGCCACCACCGTCGCCGCCGCCGGCATCGTCAACCGCGGCGGCGTGATCGGGTCGGTACAGGACAAGCTGCTGGCTACCGGAGCGCTGGACAACACCGGCGGCAAGGCGCTTTCCGCCACCGATATCGCCCTGACGGGCGGCCCCGTCATCAACGACCATGGCCAGATCTCGGCCGTGCGGACGCTGACGGCGAATACGGGCGGGCAGGCGCTGATGAATACCTCGGGCGTGATCGCGGCGGGCAACATCCAGACCAGCACCGGTACCTTCGACAACCGGGCCGGCGTCGTGCAGTCAACCGGTCTGCTGGCCGCCGACACGCACGGCCAGGCCTATGACAACAGCAACGGCGGCCTGACGGTAGCCAACGGCGCGATGACGCTCACTACCGGAGCCCTGGACAACCGGGACGGCATCGTGTCGGCGCAAGAGGCGCTCACCGTTACCGGCACGGCAGTTGACAACGCCGGCGGCAAGTTCGTGGCAGGCGGCCCGCTGGGCATGACCGGCGACAGCCTCGCCAACACTGGCGGCCAGGTCGCGTCGAACCGCGATGCAAAGGTGCGCATCGCGGGTACGCTCGACAACACGGCGGGCTTCGTCCATGCCGGTGGCACCCTGGACGCGAAGGCGGACACCATCCTCAACCGCGCCACCCTCTCCGGCACCGATGCAGCCCCGAAGGGCCTGGAAGGCGGCAACGTCAGGCTGGCCGCCAATGCCATCGACAATGCCCAGGGCGCGCTGCGCGCCGATGCCTCGCTTGATGCCGATGCCGCGACATTGGAAAACACCGGTGGCGAAGTCACCTCGGGTGGCACGGCGCAGCTCACCGTGGGGACCACCACCAACACCGATGGTCTGCTGGCCGCCAACCAGGCGCTGGGCATCAGGGGCCACAGCCTCACCGGGGATGGCTCGCTGCAATCCAGTGCGGGCGACATCACCGCTAGCCTGCAAACCGATTTCCATAACACCGGGACGGTGGCCGCGGCGCGGGATCTCAAGGTCCTGATCGAAGATGCCCAGGGCAATGCCGCCGGCGACATCACCAATGACGGCAAGCTGCTGGCGGGCCGCGACGCCAACTTCCACGGGCGCAATGTCACCAACTCAGGCGAGCTGTCCGGCCGGGTCTCCAACAGCATCCGCGCCGATCAGGCGGTGTTCAACAAGGGCCTCATCGACGGCGGCGCCGTGCGCATCGTGGCCGGCACCACCGTCACCAACATCGACCGCATCTACGGCGACTCGGTGGCCATCGGCGCCGGCCGGCAGATCCTGAACGACATCAACCCCGTCACCGGCCAGGGGGCCGTGACCGCCTCGCGCAGCGGCGGCATCGAGCTGGGCGCCCCGGAGATCATCAACCGCGCGCACGCGCTGATCTATTCGTCGCAGGACCTGAACGTGGGCCGCGCGCTGGATGCCGACGGCAAGGCGGCCGGCCAGGCAGATGCGCTCACCAACGCCTCCGCCGTCATCGACGTGGCGGGCGACGCCAACCTCAACGTTGCCGCCCTCTCCAATCGCAACGACCACTTCAGCACCAAGCGCACCGATACAGGAACAGTTCATGAGTTTTACTATCGGCTGAACGGCAGCACCGAGAAGATCGACCCAAGCACCGCGATGATCGTGCTGCCGACTGCATCGGGAGCCATATTCGGTCACGTTGCCAGCCACGGTGACGACCTGGCCTACCTTGGCGACGACGACTACAAGCGCCTGCTCCTGCCCTCGGCCCAGTACCCCTTCAGCGTGTTTGGCCCCCCGTTCGACTGGGCACGCCAGTCCGATGGCACACCGGGACAGAACGCGAAACGCTCGTTCATTCCAATCTCGTTCGGTTCAAGCTGGCCCGTGGGCCTGGCAATGCTGGCGTACGCCCCGGACGCGAATGGCAACATGGAAGCCGATCATTTTGTCTACAAGCCCGACGACCCGATCTGGGACAAATTCGGGCTGGCCCGGCCCGGTGCGCTGCCCCCCGTCCCCTCTCCCTGCCTGGAAGGATCGCCAGTAGCTTGCCATCGGCAATACGAGGCCGATCTGGCTGCCTACAATGCCGCGAAAGCCGCCAGCAAGCCGCTTTACGAAGCCCTGAATGACAAGATCCTCGCATTCAACCACGACTATCGGGGTCGGCTGGTGGAATCCTGGACCATCGAATGGCGTGACACACGCGTGCAGGACGAGGTTGTCGCCAGCACCGATCCCGCCCGTATCCTGGCAGGCGGCAACGCCAACTTCACTGGCACGGTCACCAACGACAAGAGCCAGATTCTCGTTGGCGGCACGCTGGCGACTGGCGCAGGCAGCGGCGGTGTCAACAACATTGCGTACGATGCGACGCGCATGGAGGATACAACCGGCACCAGCCAGTACACCCGCCCGTGCGGGCGCAGCCGCTGTTACGACAACATGGGCGTGCCGGCGGTACATCTGGAGATTCCGACCCGGCTCGCCAAGGGCGAGGCGCTGGATCACCAGGTTGTGAACGGCACTGGCACGATCGTCGCGGACAAGACCGGCACCGGCCCTATCGCCACCGCGCCTACGCTCATGCAGATCTCGCTCGCCACGGGCGGCGCGGAGGCCGGAGGCCGCCTGGGCGGCGAGGTCATCCGCACCGTCACGCCGTCGCTGGCGATGCCCGGCAATGCGCTCTTCAAGATGCATGGCGAGCCGGGCGCGCGTTACCTGATCGAGACCGACCCGCGCTTCACCAGCCAGCGCCAGTGGCTGTCCAGCGATTTCAAGCTCACGCAATTGGGCCAGGACCCCACCCACGTGCTCAAGCGCCTGGGCGACGGCTACTATGAAGCCCGCCTGGTGGCCGATGCCGTGATGCTGGGAACCGGCCAGCGCTTCGTCGGCGACTACACCGACAACGAGGCGCAATACAAGGCGCTGATGCAATCAGGCGCAGAGTTCGGCAAGCGGTTCCACCTGAACGTGGGCACCGAGCTGACGGCGGACCAGATGCGCGCGCTGACCACCGACATCGTGTGGCTGGTCGAGAAGACCATTACCCTGGCGGACGGCACCACCCAGCGCGCCCTGGTGCCGCAGGTCTACCTGAAGGTGCGCGAAGGCGACCTGAAGGGTGACGGCACCCTGATGGCCGCGCGCAATACGGTGCTTCGGACCGATGGCGACGTAAAGAACACCGGCACCATCGCCAGCCGCGACGTGACGCTGATGGACGCGGCCAATATCCACAACAGCGGCACGCTGTCGGCGCACGCCATGGGGCTGGGCGCCAGGCAGGACATCAACAATCTCGCCGGGCGTATCGCGGCGGCCCAACTGGCCGCCACGGCAGGCCGCGACATCAACCTGACCACCACCACCGCCTCCGGGGCCGGCGGCAGCGGCAACCTCGCGGGCAGCCGCGCCGTGACCGCCGGCATCTCCAGCGTGGCGGCCGACAGCGCCACCTTCGTGGCCGGGCGCGACATCAACACCAAGGCCGCGAACATCCAGGCCACCGACAGCCTGGGCATTGCGGCGGGCCGCGATATCAACCTTGGCACGGTCGAGGTGAGCGAGTCGGAACGCCTCTACAAAGACGCCAAAAACAACGCGGCGGTATCGCGCAGCGCGGAAATCGGCACGCAGATCACGGCGGGCAAGGACGCGACCCTGATCGCCGGGCGCGACGTGAATGCCACCGCCGCCTATGTCAGCACGGACGGCGCGCTGGCCGTGGGCGCGGGGCGTGACATCAACGTCAAGGCCGGCCAGGCATCGACTTCCGTACATGACGAGCACGCCTACCAGGAAAGCGGCTTCCTGTCGAAGAAGTCCACCCATACCATCGATGCCAACAGCCGGACCGAAGCGCTGGGCAGCACCTTCTCCGGCAACGCGGTGGACATCGCGGCAGGCCGTGACCTGACCGTAGCCGGCAGCACCGTGGCGGCCACGCACGACGTGAACCTCGGCGCGGGGCGCGACCTGACCATTGGCGGCACCGAGACCACCTCGTCCGCCTACAGCTACAGGGAAGAGAAGAAATCGGGCTTCGGCGCCACCGGCTCCGGGCTCTCGTACGGCAAGCGCACCCAGAAAGACACCGCCAACGACAATGGCACGCAGCAGGCGGGGAGCCTGGTGGGCAGCACGGACGGCAGCGTCCACATGAACGCGGGCAGCACCCTCAAGGCCACCGGCAGCGAACTGATCGCCAGGCGCGACATCACGGGCGTGGGCGCGGATGTGAACATCGACGCCGCGCGGAACCGCCAGCACCACGACGAAACCCACGAAGTCAGGCAAAGCGGCTTCACGCTGGGCGTGTCGGGAGGCGCCATCGGCGCGGCCATCAACGCCGGCAACAAGATCAACTCCGCAGGCAAGAGCCAGGACGGCCGTGCCTCGGCGCTGTGGGGGATCGCCGCCGCGCGGGACGTTGCCGATGCCGGCAGCGCACTGGCGCAGGCTGGGGGCGATCCCCTGGCGGGCGCCGCCGTCACGCTCTCGTTTGGCACCAGCCAGAGCAAGCAGACCCTCACCCAGGACAGCACCAGCCACAACGGCACCAACGTAACGGCAGGCGGCACCGCGGCCTTCGTGGCGACGGGCGTGGATGCCAGCGGCAACCAAACGGCGGGCAACCTGAATATCGCCGGTTCGAACATCGACGCCAACAAGGTGGCGCTGGCAGCCAAAAACGATATCAACTTCGTCTCGGCCACCGACACCAACGAGAGCCACAGCACCAACAAGTCCACAAGCGCCGGCGTCGGCGTGTCGTATGGCCTTGGCCAGGGCAAAGCCGGCCTC
This sequence comes from Cupriavidus sp. 05N39, assembly GCF_056397325.1. NCBI lineage: Bacteria > Pseudomonadati > Pseudomonadota > Betaproteobacteria > Burkholderiales > Burkholderiaceae > Cupriavidus > Cupriavidus sp. 05N39. Next base: position 497 of record NZ_JBFTNE010000134.1, on the reverse strand, counting down.
TCCGTGTCGGCCTCCGCTTCCAAGGCAAAGGGCAACTCGGACAGCCAGGGCATCTCGCAAGCCAACAGCCATGTGAATGGCCGCGAGTCGGTCACCTTCGTGTCGGGCAACGACACCAATGTCCTCGGCGGCACGATCGCTGGCGGCAAGGTGACCGGGAGTGCAGGCGGCAATCTCAATATCGCCAGCCGCCAGGACACCGAGGAGATGCGTGCAAGGCAGCAGAGCATGGGGGGTGGTATCAGCATCAGCCAGGCCGGCGCTACCGGCAGCCTCTCCGCGAGCCTGGGCAAAGCCAATGGCCGCTACGAAAACGTCAGCGAGCAGTCCGGCATCCAGGCCGGCAAGGACGGTTTCGATATCGCCGTCAAGGGCAATACCGACCTGCATGGCGCGGTGATCGCCAGCGAGGCAGGCAAGGACAAGAACAGCCTGACCACCGGCACGCTCACCTGGAGCGACATCGCCAACCACTCGGACTACAGCGCGACTTCCGC
>NZ_JBFTNE010000133.1:0-16972 GCF_056397325.1 Cupriavidus sp. 05N39 | reverse complement strand
GCCGACGGCAACCTGATTTCCGGCGTGGGCAAGCTGCCCTTCAATACCGACGGCGGCGGCCTGTGCAACAACCATCCCGCCAACCGCGGCGGCATCACCAAGGTGATCGAGGCCGTGCGCCAGTTGCGCGGCGAAGCGCACCCAGCCGTACAGGTCAGGAACTGCGACCTGGCGCTGGCCCAGGGCACCGGCGGCTATCTCGGCTCGCGCCATGGCAGCGCCACCTTGATCATGGAACGGGAGTAACAAGATGAGCACACCTTACACAGCCACTCCCCTCAAGTCGCCGCAAGTCGCGCCGGACAATACCGAGTTCTGGGAAGCCGCGCGTGAGGGCCGCCTGCTGGTCAAGCACTGCAAGTCCTGCGGCAAGCCGCACTGGTACCCGCGCACGCTGTGCCCGTTCTGCATGGGCGAGACCGAATGGAAGCAGGCCTCGGGCCGCGGCACCGTCTACTCGTTCAGCGTCACGCGCCGTGCGGGTCCCACGCCCTTCTGCATTGCCTATGTGGCGCTGGAAGAGGGCGTGACCATGATGACCAACATCGTGGATTGCGACCTGGATACCGTGCGTATCGGGCAGGAAGTGAAACTCGTGTTCACGCCGACGGAGGATGGGCCGCCCATGCCCACCTTCACGCCGCGCTGAGCGGCGTCAGCGCAAGAAGGCCCGCGGCCCGGCCGCGGCGCCACTCACATGGGCATCAGTCCACGCCGCCTCCGGACGGCTGGCTCCTCCCCGATGCCGTCCATGCAGCCGACACCGCGCCGGCGTGGTCCGAAGTCTGGATTCCTGTGCGTCGTTTCCTATCGGAAGCGGGCGGCCAGGGCGTAGCTGGCAAGAAAGCACAGGGCTTTCCAGCGCCTGAATGTCCGGGACACCAGACAGGCAGCGAGAGCGTTTTCAACGCGCAATAGCGACGAATTCATCACGCGCCTGCCCCCAGGATTCCCCCGCGCAGCGAAATGTCTTCTCATTTCCGCTCCAGCCCTACAGTTCTCCAACAGCCTTCCGTTAGCCGGGGCATGCTGGCCGACAACAAAATTGTCGGAGGCCTTTTTCCACAACCGCCCCCTACCCATCGCGCATGCTTCTCTCGCTACGTACACGCATTACGGCGACCTGTGTCGCCATTGTTGTCACCGCCCTGTCCGCATCCACCGCCATCACCTACGTTGTCACGAAGCACAGCGACGAACGCGCCCTGAGGCAAAACCTCGCCACAATCACCCAAGGCAACGCCCAGGCCATCACCGAATGGCTGACCGCGAGAGCCGCCATGGTGGAAGCAGTTTCCCCTGAGAGCCTCGCCAGCGACCCCATGTCCGCGGTCACGCAACTGGAGAAATCCGGCGGCTTTGTCGTGGCTTACGCCGGCTTTCCCGACAAGCGCGCCGTATTCTCCCGCGACCTTGGCATCCCCGCCGGTTACGACCCCACGGGCCGCCCGTGGTACCAGGCTGCCGTCAAGACCGGCAAGCTGGTGATCACGCAACCCTATGAGGACATTGCCTCGAAGAAACTCGTGGTGACGCTGGCCCTGCCGGTGTTGGCCAATGGCGAGCTGAAGGCCGTCGTGGCCGCCGACGTGAACCTGGATGCCRTCACTTCCATCGTGACGGGCATCCACCCCACCCCTGCCAGCTTCGCCTTCCTGGCTGACAACAACGGCCGCATCGTTGCGCATCCCGATGCGAAGCTCAACCTCAAGCCGGCCACCGACCTGTCCGCCGAGTTGACAACGAACGCGCTCGGCAGCCTGGCCGATCCCGAGAAGCCACTCGCGGTGAAGATTGCCGGCGCCGCCAAGCTGCTCCATGCGGAGCCGGTGAAGAATTCGGACTGGGAACTGGTTGTCGCCATGGATGAGGGAGAGGCCCTGGCCGGTCTGCGTAGTGTGCTGCGGGCCATGTTCATGACGCTGGTGGTCGTGGCGTGTCTCGCGGCCGGTGTGGGCTCCGTGATGACTGCCTCGGCGTTCCGGCGGCTGTCCCAGGTGCGCGAAGCGATGGATGAGATCGGCTCCGGGCACGGCGACCTGACCAAGCGGCTGCCCGCTGACGGAGAAGACGAAGTCGCCCAGATCGCCCGCTCGTTCAATCAGTTTGCCGACAAGCTGTCRACCGTCCTGATCGATATCCGCGACAGCAGCGAATCCGTGCGGACCGCGGCCGCGGAAATCTCCCAGGGCAATATCGATCTTTCATCGCGCACCGAGCAGGCCGCCGCCAGCCTGGAACAGACGGCCGCGTCCATGGACCAGCTTACCGGCACCGTGCAGAACTCGGCCGAAGCCGCCGTGCGCGCCGGCGAGCTGGCCGCCTCGGCCTCGCAGGTCGCCAACCGGGGGGGCGAAGCCGTTGCGCGGGTGGTGACCACGATGCAGGAGATTTCCACGGCATCGGCCAAGATCCACGACATCATCGGTGTCATCGACGGCATCGCATTCCAGACCAATATCCTGGCGCTGAACGCCGCCGTGGAAGCCGCCCGCGCCGGTGAACAAGGCCGCGGGTTCGCCGTGGTGGCCGGCGAAGTCCGCACCCTTGCGCAACGCAGCGCGCAGGCCGCCAAGGAAATCAAGGCCTTGATCAGCAAGTCGGTGGCGAAGGTGGATTCGGGCGCGGACCTTGTGCAGGAAGCAGGGGAAACCATGAACAGCATCGTCGCCAGCGTGAAGCAGGTCGAGCAGGTGCTTCGGGAAATCTCGGCCGCCGGCAGCGAGCAAAGCGTCGGCATCATGCAGGTCAACCAGGCCGTGGGCCAGCTCGACAACACGACGCAACAGAATGCGGCGCTGGTCGAGCAAGCGTCGGCCGCTGCCGGCTTCCTGCATGAGCAAGCCAACAAGCTTGCCGATGCGGTGAGCCAGTTCCGGCTGGCCAGGGCCCATGGCGACGCCAGGGCCGTAGCCTGAAGCGCCGGACAGGAGGCGGCATGTGCCAAAGCCGTCTGCAATGACGACGGCGTCCACTTCACTCTCTCCCCTCAGGGGGAGATTTGGAAAGAGAGGGCTCCGCTACGGCTGAACCCTCTTTTCATTCGGAGAGGACATACGCCGTGGTGGGCCGCAAAGCTGCCCAGAAAGAAGCGTCCCTTCCCTCCTTTCCAACCTTCCAACCGCATTTGAAGAAATATCCCAAATACTGGCAGCTTGCACGTGGCATAAAATACACTTCGCCGCGTCCAGGCACGATCCGAACGCGGCCTCATCCACCTCGCAATGCCTGTAAGGCAGGAGACCCCCCTCGCATGACTGTGTTCCAAGGGACCGGCGCCCTTTTCACCCTCATCGCCATTTTTGGCGTCATCAACCACCGCTTTATCAAGCTGCCCGATACATTGGGCATCACTGCCGTCGGCCTGGTGGCCTGCCTGAGCGTCTCCATCCTCGGCTTCAACCATCCTGAAATGGTCGCGCAGGCCCGCAAGCTGGTGGCCCAGATCGATTTCTCCGATGTTGTGTTCCATGGCCTGCTCAGCCTGCTGCTGTTTGCCGGCGCCCTCCACGTCGACCTCTCACGCATGCGCCGTCAGCGCCGGGCCGTGATCATGCTGGCCACCGTGGGCGTGGTGATCTCCACCGCCGCGGTCGGTGCCGGCTTCTACTATGTGGCGCAATGGCTCGGCCACCCGATCAGCCTGCTGTGGTGCCTGGTATTCGGCGCCCTGATTTCTCCCACCGACCCGATCGCCGTGCTGAGCGTGCTCAAGAGCGCGGGCGCGCCGGAAAGCCTGGAAACCAAGATTGCCGGCGAGTCCCTGTTCAACGACGGCACCGCGGTGGTGGCGTTCCTGACGCTGGTGGGCCTGGCCACCGGCGCCACCGATTTCTCTCCCTCCCATGTGGCGGTGGCGCTGGTGCGCGAAGTGCTTGGCGCCGTGGCGCTGGGCATCGTGGTCGGCTACGTGGCATCGCTGCTGCTGCGGGGTATCGACAGCTATCCCGTCGAGATCCTGATCACGCTGGCGCTGGCCACCGGCGGCTACAGCCTGGCCGAAGTGGTACACGTGTCGGCGCCGCTGTCGGTGGTCATCATGGGCCTGGTGATCGGTAATCACAGCGCCACCAAGTCGATGTCGGAAAAGACGCGCGAGCATTTGTTCAACTTCTGGGGCCTGCTCGACGAGTTGCTCAACCTGGTGTTGTTCGGCCTGATCGGGCTGGAGATCATCGCCCTGTCCCTGCAGCTGCATATCGTCTGGCTGGGGCTCGCGGCGATTCCCGTGGTGCTGCTGGCGCGCGGCATCAGCGTGGCCATCCCGCTGCTGGCGCTGCAGAACTTCCGCCGGCTCAATCCGCACTCGGCCACCATCATGACCTGGGGCGGCCTGCGCGGCGGCATCTCGATCGCGCTGGCGCTATCGCTGCCGGAGTTCCCGGGCCGCGAGATGCTGATCGGCGTGACCTACCTGGTGGTGGTGTTCAGCCTGCTGATCCAGGCCACCACGCTGGGCAAGCTGGTCAGGCACCTGAATGGCCTGAACGCGAAGCGATAGCCGCAAGGCGCGCGGCGGAGCGCATCCGGCGCGCGCATCGGCCTTACAGACGGCTCTGGTAGATCTTGTCGAATTCGCCGCCATCGGCGAAATGCCGGCTCTGGGCCTGGGCCCAGCTACCGAACACATCGCTCACGGAGAACAGCTGGATCGGCCGGAACAGCGCCGCGTGGGTTTTTAGCACGGCCGCCGAACGCGGCCGGTAGAACTGGCGGGCGATCACGTCCTGGCCGGCATCGGACCACAGGTATTGCAGGTAAGCCGTCGCCACCTTGCGCGTGCCGCGCTTGTCCACCACCTTGTCGACCACGGCCACCGGCGCCTCCGCGATGATCGACTGGCTCGGATACACCACCTCGAAATTGTCCCCCAGTTCCTTGCGGATCTGGTGCACCTCGCTCTCGAAGGTGGCCAGCACATCGCCAAGCTGGCGCTGCGTAAAACTGGTGGTCGCGCCCCGGCCGCCCGTATCGAGCACCGGCACATTGCGGAACAGCCGGCTCACCGCGTCGCGCGCCTGCGCCTCGCTGCCGCCCTTGCGGATGGCCGCGCCCCACGCCGCCAGATAGGTGTAGCGCCCGTTGCCCGAGGTCTTGGGATTGGGCACGATCACCTGCACGCCCGAGCGGCCCAGGTCCTCCCAGTCCAGGATGCGCTTGGGATTGCCCTTGCGTACCAGGAACACGATGGTGGAGTAGTACGGCGCGGCATTGTCGGGCAAGCGCTTCTTCCAGTCCTGCACCACCACGCCGCGTTGCACCAGGATGTCGATATCGGTCTCCTGGTTCATCGTCACCACGTCGGCCTCCAGGCCATCGGCCACCGAACGCGCCTGCTTGCTGGAGCCGCCGTGCGACTGGTTGACGACGAGCGTCTCGCCGCTCGCCTGCTTCCAGTTGGCGACAAAACCAGGGTTTATCTCGCGGTACAGCTCGCGGGTGACGTCATAGCCGGCGTTGAGGATGGCGGTGTCGGCCAGCGCGGGCAAGGCCGCGCCGAGCAGCAGGCCCGTGGCAAGGAGACGGTGCAGGAGGATTGGCATGTGGTGGACGGTGGTTGGATGAGAGGAAGCGGCGCCGCGCCGCAAGAGCCGACGCGCGCGCGACCTTTCATTGTCCACAGCAAGGCAACCGGGACGGAACGAAGCTTTCCGCATGTCGATAGACGGTCGACAGCCGGGCGTCCAAAGAAAGAACATGATCCGGCGCTCGCTCAACGGCTCCTGTCCTTCCCCTACCCGCCGTGGGGGGGCTACCGCCATGGCAGGCGCCTATCATCAAGGCTGCGTCGAGAGGCCTCCCGCAGTCCTCCCAGCTTCGCACCCGCGCCGCAAGCCGGAAACGCAGACGCCTTGCGGCGCCATTGCTGTAGCCGCTTCTGCCGGCGCCGGCGCCACTAAGAACTATTTCACAGGACGTGAGATGACCGAAGTCACCCTTGCCTTGACCGACATCCCGGACGGCCGCTGCCGGCTGCTCCGCATTGGCACGCATGAAGTCGCGGTGTTCCATGTCAATGGACATGTCCACGCACTGGCCGACAGTTGCCCCCACGCCGGCGCATCGCTGGCGGGGGGCAAAGTCGACGGCACCACCGTCCAGTGCCGAGCGCATGGCTTGCGGTTCAACCTGGCAACCGGCCACATGGCGGGTAACGCCGCCCTGGCGGTCAAGTGCTACCCGGTAACCGTTTCCGGCGGGATGGTTACGGTTGCGGCACCCGACGACTGACGCGCCCCCAGCCGGGCGGACGCTCTAGGCGTTACGAATGAATGCCCGGACTTCCGGGTAAATGTCCTCGCGCCAGCGGCGGCCAGAGAAGATGCCATAGTGGCCGCACCCGGCGGCGGTAATGTGCTTCTTGCCCTCTCGCGCGATGCCAGTGCACAACTCGTGCGCCGCCGCCGTCTGGCCGGCGCCCGAGATGTCGTCCAGTTCGCCTTCGATGGTCAACAGCAGAGTGCCCTTGATGTCCTGCGGCCGCACCGGCTTGCCGTCGACTTCCCAGGTGCCGTTGGCAAGGCGGAATTCCTGGAATACCTCGCGGATGGTGTCGAGGTAGAACTCGGCGTCGATATCCAGCACCGCGTTGTATTCGTCGTAGAAGCGCACATGGGCTTCCGCGTCGTCGGCATCGCCTTCGACCAGGTTCAGGTAATAGTCGTAGTGCGAAGTCAGGTGACGGTCCGGGTTCATCGCGACGAAGCCTGCGTGCTGCAAAAAGCCCGGATACACCTTGCGGCCATGCCCGGGGTAATTCGCCGGCACCGTGTGAATCACATTATTTTCGAACCACTTGAACGACTTGTTGGTCGCCAGCGAATTCACCGCGGTCGGACTGCGCCGCGCATCGATCGGACCGCCCATCATGGTCATGGTCTTGGGCGTCTTCTCGCCGGCCGAGGCCAGCAGGGAGATGGCCGCGAGCACCGGCACCGTAGGCTGGCACACCGAGATCACATGCAGGTGTTCCGCGCCGATGTGGCGGATGAATTCCTGGATGTAATGGATGTAGTCGACCAGGCCAAAACTGCCGTCCTCGACCGGCACCATGCGGGCATCGATCCAGTCGGTCACATAGACCTTGTGATCCCGCAGCAAGGTTTTCACCGTGTCGCGCAGCAGCGTGGAATGGTGGCCCGACAGGGGCGCGCACACCAGTACGACCGGCTCATCCTTGAGCAGCCTGATGGTATCGGGGTCGTCCGCGTAGCGCTTGAAGCGCACCAGTTTGCAGAAGGGCTTTTCGATGATGGTCTGTTCGACGATCGGGATGTCCCTGCCGTTGGAGCGTACCGACCTGATATCGAAGGCCGGCTTCTCGTATTCCTTGCCGAGCCGGTAGAGCAGTTCGTAGCCCGCGGCCAGGCGCGTGGCGCCTGGCACCAGGGAAAGCGGACTCAGGGGATTGGTGAAGGTCTTGGCTGTAGCCTGCGCCCACGCGGTAAGCGGGTGGAGCATCGAGCGCTGGAATTCATGGAGCTGGTAAAGCATGGTTATTTCCCCCGGGATAATCCTTTTTTCTTCAGCGTTTTTCCAGATAGAAGAAAACTCGGCTGYGCACTTCGTCAGCTATTGGTCAGCTATAGCAGATTCTTCCGCAGTTGCTTCTTATCGATTTTCCCTACGCTGGTCTTCGGGATCTCGGCGACGAATACGATTCGCTGCGAATCCGGCACGGCGTATCGGCTGATCCGCTTTTCGTCGACGTAATGCTGCAAGTGGCGGCGAATATCCTCGACAGTCAGGCCCTCATCGCTGACGCACACGACGGCCATAGGGCGTTCGCCCCATTTTTCGTCCGGCGCGCCGATCACCGCGCTTTCACGCACACCGGGAATCCCGCAGATCAAATGCTCGACTTCGATGGAAGACACCCACTCACCACCTGTCTTGATGACGTCCTTGAGACGGTCAACGACCTGTATGTATCCATCCGGCAACATGACCGCCACGTCCTGGGTATGCAGGTAGCCCCCCGCCCAGAGTTCCTCCGAGGCCTCGGGCTTGCCAAGGTATCCCAGGGTCAGGTAAGGCGAGCGCAACACGATCTCTCCCTGCGTCTTGCCGTCGCGCGGCACATCCCGCATCTCGCTATCGACAACACGAAAATCGGTCAGGGGAACCGGCCTGCCGGTCATGCAGCGCAGGCGCACGCTTTCATCGATGTCTTCAGGAGCCACGCCCGGCGGGAACTGAGACAGCGCGACGATCGGCCCAGTCTCCGACATGCCATAGCCGGCGAAGACGTCGATGCCTTCCGTGACCGCGGCCTTGCAGAGCGATGCCGACAGCGCGGAGCCACCGATGATCATCTTCCATCCGCGCAGATCCGTCTCCTGCTCGCGAGCCTGTTGCAACAGCATCTGCAGAATGGTAGGCACGCAATGGGAGAACGTCACGCTTTCTGTCTTGCGCAGCCGTAGCAGGGTTTCCGGCAAATACCTGCCGGGAAGCACGATCTTGAGACCGAGCATGACGGCGACATAGGGCATGCCCCACGCCAGCACATGGAACATGGGTGTGATGGGCATGTAGACGTCTTCGCGATGCAGTCTCTGGCCCTCTCGCGGCGCGCACAGAGTGGTCGCTGTCGCGAGCGTATGCAGGACGATCTGACGGTGACTGTAGCTCACGCCCTTCGGATCGCCGGTGGTGCCGGTCGTATAGAAGATGGCCGCCGTGGTCTTCTCGTCAAAGTCCTGGAATGCAAAGTCGGGCGATGCCTGGCTGAGCAGCGCCTCGTATTCTCCTGCGACCGGCAGGCTGATTTCGGGCAGCGACTGACCGTCGGCAATCGTGATGATCTTGCGGACATGGCGCAATTCGGATCGGATTTCCTCCAGCAGCGGAAGGAAGTCGGCGTGTGCCAGGATCACTTCGGCGCCGGAGTCATTCAGCGTGTAGGCAATTTGCTTGGGCGAGATGCGCACGTTGACGGTAAATAGTCGGGCGCCCATCATCGGGATCGCGAAATAGCTCTCAAGATACCGGTGGCTGTCCCAATCCATGACGGCAACCGTGCCTCCATGCGCCACGCCTTGCGCGGCAAGCGCGGATGCAAGCCGTCCGATGCGCTGGCGGAACTGCCCGAAGGTAAAGCGCTGTTCTGCGCAGTAGGTAATTTCCTGGTCGCCATAGAGGCTGACGGAGTTCAGAAGCAACTGCCCGACAAGCAACGGGTAATCATAGGCCGACGGGGTTGCCGCAATCTGGCTCGAGGCTGGGTCAAAAGCTTGCATGGAGGGTCTCCTGGTAGTTTTGGTGGGTGTGTATCTTTGCCAGGCCATGCAGCGTGCGAACCGTGCGTTTGCACAGCGCCCCATGGTTCGCTGAGTACGGCGCCCGCCGCGCGTTTGATGCGCGCGTGGGACGTGCCAGGCTGGCGATCGTCGTTACCTGCGCCGGCTGATGCGTGTTCCGGCGCAAAGGCTGGCAGCCTACTTCAGCTTGTCCGGCCGGAGCCTGGGTCTGAAGGTGGCATGAAGTAAGCCTGCTGCCCTGAATTCTGCAGGACAATCGCCGCGGCTCCCCCCCACTGCTGGGGGGGGACGCCGCACTCGCCAGCATCAGAATACTGGCGACAGGTACCCAGGAACACTTCACCAAAGTGCGGGGTAGCAACCTTCGCGGCGGGGCGAGACCGCTCGCCGGTAGCGTGGCGCGTCGCCCGCATCGCGGATGCCGCAAGAATAACCAGGAGACTCACATGAAATGCATTGGTTGGTTCAACAGGAACGGTCGCGCGCTAATGGCTGGCGGGGCAATGGCCCTCTGCTTCGCTTCTCAACAAGCCGTTGCCCAGGCATGGCCTGCGAAGCCCGTGCGCATCGTCACCGCCGCGCCCCCGGGAGGCACTGCCGATATGCTTGCCCGCAGCCTTGCCGACGGCCTGAGCAAGCAGCTTGGCCAGAGCTTTATCGTTGATTCCAAGCCGGGAGGTTTCGGCGCGATCGCGGTACAAGACGTTCTGGCGGCACCGCATGACGGCTATACACTCCTTGTCATCCAGGACGGCATCGCTTCCGAAATCCCTTTTCTATCAAAGCTCCGCTTTGATCCCTTCAACGACATCAAGCCACTGGCGGAACTGGCGCGTGGCGGCCTGGTGCTTGTTGGCAACCCGAAGTTGCCCGCCAGGGACCTTCCCGAACTGATTCGATACATCAAGGCCCACCCGGCCAGCGTCAACTACGCGTCCTACAGCAGCGGCATGCTTGGGCACACCATGGGCCTGCAACTGAATCGGCTTGCCGGTATCGACATGAGCCATGTCGGGTACAAAGGCTCTCCGCCAGCGCTACAGGACGTCATGGGGGGGCATGTCCCGCTGATGTTCGACGGCACCGCAACGTCGCTACCGCTGATCAAGGCCGGCAAGCTCCATGCGTTCGCCGTCAGTTCGCCGAAGCGTCTCGCCGTGCTGCCGCAAGTACCCACATTCACGGAACTCGGATATCCGGGGCTCAATCAGGTAGCGTGGATAGGACTCTGGGCAACACCGGACGTGCCGGAAGCGATTCAGGAACGCCTGCGCGCCGCAACCCGCAAGGTACTCGAAACGCCCGCCGTGCGGGATCGCATTGCCGAACTGGGCCTGGATGCAGGGCTCCCCAAGAGCCAGGCTGAGCTAAGCGCCTCGCTTCACGCTGCCCACGAGCGCCAGGGTGCGCTGCTGAAGGCGATAGACTTCAAGCCCGAATAACAGATGCCAGACGTTATCGATATGAGCCTAAGCGCCGCGCCCGCGAAAACCGAGCCCGATGGCATGGGTCACACATTGACGATCGAAGTCTTCTTCGACTTTGTCTGTCCCTGGTGCCTGATTGGCAAGCGCAACCTGCAGGTTGCCGCGAGCCGTCTGGCCGAAGCACGGCCTGACGTGAGTCTGAAGCTGCTGTGGCGCTCGCATCAGTTGTTGCCGGACACACCGGTTGGCGGCTTCGACTACCAAGCCTTCTACCTTGCACGCCTTGGCAGTCTTGACGCGATCGCCAGGCGTCGTGCCCAGGTGCGGCAAGCCGGCAGCGCCGCTGGCGTCGATTTCAACTTCGAGCGGATCGCCCTCCTGCCTAACACGGCGGCCGCACATGATCTGGTCGCCCATGCCGCGGGGCATGGCGACGAAGTGCAAGTGGCGGCATTGATAGAACGCCTGTTTTGCGCCTATTTCATGGACGGAGAGGATATCGGCGACTTCTCCGTCCTGGAACGCTTGGGACTGGATAGCGGACTGGACCGACAAGGGCTGGCCGAGCATCTCGGAGCGTCCCCCGGCCGGCATGGCGGGTTGGTACGTCAACTACCGCCTGCCGGTTATGCCATCAGCGGCGTCCCCTGCTTTGTCTTCAACGGCACACAAGCGCTTTCCGGCGCCCATCCGCCGGACACGATTTTCGAAGCGATGTTGCGCTCGGTTCGAGGCTGAAGCCGCTCAAAGCCGACGCGGTGCGGGAGAACGGTGCCGTGTGCGAATGCGCGATTTGTTACACGGGAGCCCGGCGATCGCGTCGCTGCCCCCCCCCGCGACAGGGGGCAATCACCTACATTGCGAGGACTAGACTGGGCATCGGGTTCTTGGCATTCGGGCTCGCATCCGGGATTCCAGATGCGAGCTTTTTTTTTCGCCATTGCTCACTGTCGCCGGAACGCGCCCTGCCCATTCCAGCCGCGGCTCCAGTCAGGCGACGAGATGCGCCGATGCGGAAACCGGCGCTGCGGCGCATCGGCAGGAAGCGCGTTTTGACCCCCTATCGACAAAACCGGTAAGGGATATCCAAATTTCGCGTTTTTCCGATTTAGCCAGGCGCTCTACGCTCGCATATCAACATAGAAAAGCTCCCCCATGTCTTCCATCGCACAAGCCAGCAGCCCCCCCGTCTCCGCCGCCCTGAACTGGCGGAATCGCCTGCTTACGCTTCTGCCTCTGGGATTTACCGCCTGGCTGGCGCTTCAGCTTTCAGAGCATCCGGCCATCGCCAAGATGGGCCTGAGCGCCCTGACACTCGCCATGTTCGCAGGCATGTTCGCCGGGAACACGTTGCCGCGCGACTGGCTCACGCCGCTGGCGCCGGGCATGCAGGTCGCGCGGCATCACATGCTGCGCCTGGGTGTGGGGCTGTATGGCCTGCGCCTGACCTTCGACGCGATCGTTGCGCTGGGCCTCGCGGGTGTCCTGATTCCCCTGGCCATGCTGGTCTCGACCTTGCTGCTGGGTACCTGGATCGGCGTCAGGCTGCTGGGCCTCGAACGGCGCGAAGCGCTTGTGGTCAGCGCGGGGAGCGCTGTTTGCGGGGCTGCCGCCGCGATTGCCATGGCTTCAGTGGTCAAGACCGACAATCGCCAGACTGCCGTTGCCGTGGCTACGGTCGTGCTGTTCGGGACTGTGGGCATGGTGCTCTACCCTTACCTGTTCGACCTCGCCGTGGGCCACATGCACTTCGCGGTCAGCGAACGCACATTCGGCATCTTCACCGGCGCGACCTTGCATGAGGTAGCGCAGGTCATTGCCTCCGGCAAGATGGTCAGCGACGCGACCGCCGATGCCGCCGTCGTTGCCAAGATGGTACGCGTGCTGGCGCTCGGCCCCCTGCTGCTGATCATGGCGCTGTGGACCCGCGCAAGCGACCGCAAGCAAGGTCTCGATACGGGCGGTGCCGGCTGGTCCGGTCTCCTGCGCTCGGTGCCGTGGTTTGCCCTTGGTTTTGTTGCCGTGATGGCCATCAACTCCGCCGGCATGGTCCCGCCTGCCTGGAAGCCCGGGCTGATCGCACTGGACAACTGGCTGCTTGCCACCGCCATGCTTGCGATCGGCCTGCAAACGCGTTTGATTGACCTGGTCCGGACCGGACGCGCACCCATGATCCTGGCGGGCATCTTGTTCGTGTTCCTGATTGCAGGTGGCGCCGCCCTGTGCTGGTTCACGGCCTGAGCGACGGCGGATAAGAAGCGAGAAGAAGACCAACCGAAGAGGAGAAATAGTGGAGAACCGTAAGAATCCTGAGCAAGTGCTGCCCACGCGGCGCACCTTCCTGCGCGGTGCGGCCGCACTCGGTGCGCATGCGGCGCTGGGCGGCATGGCGTTCGATGCAATGGCGACCGCGAATGCAGGCACCGTGGACTTGCCGTTCGACAACGGCACGCGCGAACTGGTGGCATTCCCCCAAAAACGCCCGCTGATCCTCCTTACCAGCCGCCCCCCGCAGCTCGAGACACCATTCAGCGTATTCAACGAAGGCGTCCTCACGCCGAACGATGCATTCTTCGTGCGATACCACTGGAGCGGCATTCCCACGTCCATCGATCCCGACAGCTACCGGCTGCAAGTGGGCGGCAAGGTTGCGAATCCGCTGGCATTGTCGCTGGCGGACCTGAAACGCATGACCGACCCCGTTGAACTGGTGGCGGTCAACCAGTGCTCCGGGAATAGCCGCGGCTTTCTAGAGCCGCGCGTCAATGGCGGGCAGCTGGCAAACGGTGCCATGGGCAATGCCAGATGGATGGGGATTCCGCTGAAAAAAGTACTGGAAAAGGCTGGCGTGCAGCCGGGTGCCGTGCAGGTCAGCTTTGACGGACTGGACCGTCCGCCGCTGGATGGCAGTCCGGACTTCCTGAAAGCACTGCATATCGATCACGCGCTGGATGGCGAGGTGATGCTGGCATGGGGCATGAACGGGGCGGACTTGCCCTTGCTCAATGGCTATCCGCTCCGCCTGGTGGTACCGGGTCACTATGGCACCTACTGGGTGAAGCACCTTTCGAATATCCAGGTGCTTGACGGCGTCTTCGATGGCTTCTGGATGAGCGCGGCGTATCGCATTCCCGACAACGGCTGCGCATGCGTCGAACCGGGCAAGGCGCCCGCGCGCACAACGCCGATTGGCCGCTTCAATGTTCGCTCCTTCATCACCAGCCTGCAGACCGGCAGCAAGATCTCGGCCGGCCATGAGACAGTCGTGCGCGGCATCGCATTCGACGGTGGGTACGGTGTTTCCGACGTAGCCTTCTCCGCCGATGGCGGGCAGACCTGGAGCGCGGCGCGTCTGGGCAAGGATCTTGGCCGCTACTCCTTCCGGGAATGGAGCGTGGCCTTCCGCCCGCCGCGCAAGGGAAGCTTCGAGCTGCGCGTACGCGCCACCAATCGAATTGGCCAAAGCCAGCCGCTCAATGCACTCTGGAATCCGGCTGGCTATATGCGCAACGTGGTGGAAACCACCCGCGTCAGCGCCGTATGAGGGACACCATGAAGAATCCGCATAAGCTGGTGCGCGCCGGCCTTATCGCCACGTTGGCGGTGTTGAGCGGCATTCCCGCTGCCTTTGCACTGGAAGTCACGCTCCCTGCGGAAACCGCCGGCTATCGGGCCAGCGAGCTCCCAGGGTACCGCCTGGTACAGCAGAACTGTATGACCTGCCACTCCGCGCAATACGTGCAGAGCCAGCCGCCGTCATCGACGCGCACCTACTGGGAAGCCACGGTAAAGAAGATGAAGAAGCCCTTTGGCGCACCGCTGAAGGACGAAGACATGCCGGCCATGGTCGACTATCTGGTCAACACCTACGGCGCCGAACGGGGCAAGGACAGCCAGGGAGCCGTTGGCGCGCACCCTGCCGCGCAGACATCCGCAGCGCCGCAGGATGCCAGGAGCCTGCTAAGTGCGAACAACTGCACCGCTTGCCACGCTGTCGACAAGAAGGTGGTCGGGCCAGCGCTGCATGATGTCGCGGCGAAATACGCCGGCAAGCCGGATGCGGCCACGCAACTGATGCAGAGCATTCGGGCCGGCGGCAGCGGGAAGTGGGGCGCCGTTCCCATGCCCGGGTTCCCGCAACTAAGCGACGCGGAACTGAAAACCCTGGCCAACTGGGTGCTGACAAAGTAGCAGCCTCGGATTCCTGGCGCCTGGCGCGCCGTAGCGGGCGAATACGCGCAGGCCTGGCCGGTTCCAGGCCGGCATCGGCACGCCTTTGTCATCCAATACGTTGGCGATGACGTTCAGCACGGCGGCATGCTTCACTCCAGGCAACGCCAGCAGCGGCATGTCGCGTCCGATCAGCCGCAATGCCTGCCGCTCAGCCCCACTCGCGGCGCAGGCCGAGGCGGGGCCGGTGGCGTCTTGCTGGCGGTTAAACGACGGTCACCTTGCAGATCTTGGAAATCATGTAGCCCACGGCGGCCATCTTGTGTTCGTGCTTGACGGCAAAGGCATTCAGGTGCGCGGTGACGCAGCGGTCCAGCGCCTCGCCGGCGCCTTCGTTTTCAAAGCCCGGCAGGAAGGAGATGGAGATGCCCGGCAGCGGGTAATCATGAAGGCGAGCGTCCGCGACCTGGGTGTAAAGATTGCCGTTCCGGAACTCCTCAGGGATCTCGTCCCATTTCGGCAGGAGCTTCTCGGTACTACGCGCCAGTTCAGCGTCAGTGATGCCGTTCAAGTCGGCTCGGGTCAGAGAGTAGGCCATGGTCGTCCTTCAGAGACAAAAAATGCATCGGAGTGATGCTCTGGCCGAATGAATGCGCTGTGACTGCGGCTTCGACCGGGGGGACTGAGCATCTGGCCGATTCAAACATGTCTCGGACAAGAGCCTCCCCCCAGCAACGGGGGGGAGGCTGTGTCTTAGCTGGGTAACGTCACGCTGCCGGCCGGGACCGACGGCACTCCCGCTATGCGTCTCGCAACAAGCCCAGCAACTGCGCCCGGCGCACGATCTGCTTGCGGGTGCCGGCGTCCAGCTTGGCCGACAAGTTCTTCAGGTGCCACTTGACCGTCTCCTGCCCGATGCCCATGGCAAGCGCGATTTCCTTGTTGGCGAGATGCCGGGCCAGCAACGCCAGGACATTACGCTCTTTCGGTGTCAGCACCATGCTAAGCGCCACACGCGGCCTGTCTGCGCCGGCCTCGGCAGTGACGGGCACCGCCTCCCGCGCCTGCCTGGCAGGATCAAGACGCTGCGCACCGAACGATTCCATCTCGCTATTGCGCGCCCAGTCCGCCAGCGCGGGATTGACGTCGAGCAGGCCGCGCGTCATCCCGTACGCCTGCAGAAGATTCATGGCTTCGCGCAGCAAGGCTAGCCCCTTCTCGCCGCAGCGG
The DNA here is from genome assembly GCF_056397325.1 of Cupriavidus sp. 05N39. Lineage (NCBI taxonomy): Bacteria > Pseudomonadati > Pseudomonadota > Betaproteobacteria > Burkholderiales > Burkholderiaceae > Cupriavidus > Cupriavidus sp. 05N39. Next base: position 882 of record NZ_JBFTNE010000133.1, on the reverse strand, counting down.
TCCTGCGCCAGCGCCCGCAGCGCCATGATCTCGACGCGCATGCTCCCGAGTTTCATCGCCTCCGCCCCCGCCTCGGCCCGCGCCAGGTGTTGCTGCGCCGCCCGCCAGTCCTGCTCGGCAATGCAGACATAGGCATGCGCCAGATTCTGGAGCAAGTTCAGGCTGCGCTGCCTGATCGGAGAATCGGGCGAGGCATTGTCCGCAACGATCTCGCCGATGTGCCGCTGCAGGGTCCGGCATGTCTCGGAGCGGAAGCAGCCGCTATGCAGCCGCAACTGCTCGGTCAGGCTGGCCACGCACAGCCGCGGCAGATTGCGGGCAACGCCAACCGCATGCATGGTCTCAAGCAAGTCAAGGGCGCGATGTTCAGCACCCGTGGCAGCTGCAATGCGGGCCGCCGTGCGGTAAGCGAGCAGCACCGTGTCTGGCGTGCCGCCGCGCTCCAGGATGTCGAGTCGATTGGCCAGCAGCGCTGCCGCTTCGTCAATCTGGTCGCGTGCATGAATGGCGGTGGCCAGCAGTGCGGCAAGCATGCAGGAAAACGGGTGGCGCCGGCCCAGTTCTTCGTCGGCACGGCCCAGCGCCGGCCGCAGCGTGTGCTCCGCCAACAGGACCTGGCCCTCGAACAGGTACGCCAGTCCAATGATGTAATCGCGCCAGCGGACGACATAGCGGTAGGCAAGACCAGACTCGCCAAGCGGTACGTTCTGCTCGTAGCGACGCGCCCTGGCATATTCCCCCGCCATCAACGCGCGGGCAGCCAGGCGATTGGCATGCGCCTGCACCAGCCACGCATCGCTCACGGGCGGTACCTCCCCCCAGCGATCGAACAGGGCGGCCATGCAATCCGGCTCGTCCGCGTAATAGGCGGCGGCGGCGGCG
>NZ_JBFTNE010000132.1:0-16980 GCF_056397325.1 Cupriavidus sp. 05N39 | reverse complement strand
CCGATGGGTTGACCACCATGGTGTTGGTCACGTAGGCGAGCAGGCCCAGTGGCGTGAAGTCTTCCACGCCGCGAAACGGCATGTTGGGCATCAGCGCGGGGTTCATCGCGTGCGTGCTCATGGAGCCGACCAGCAGGGTGTAGCCGTCGGGCTTGGCGCGCGCGACCATGGCCGAGCCGATGTTGCCAGATGCGCCGGGCTTGTTGTCGACAATTACCGGCTGGCCGAGGGAGCGGGTCAGGTGTTCGGAGAGTACGCGTGCCAGGATGTCGGTGGAGCCGCCGGCGGCCCACGGCACGATCAGGGTGATGGGCTTTTGCGGATAGGGATCGGCCGCGCCGGCCCCGGAGGCGGCGCAGAACAGCGAGAACGTGGCAAGGCCCAGCAGGCAGCGCTTCAAAACGGTTTTCATCTCTTTCCTTCTCCGATTGCTATGCGAACCGCCTGATGCGATCCGGTTTGATTCGATTACTGCTTGCCTTGCCGGACCGCTGGTCTGCTCCGACGGCCCTCAACGCTCTCAACGCCCCACCGCATATCCCTGCATGCCCCGTGCATTGGCGCCGGCACGCAGCACCAGCCGGCCCTGCGCATCGCGCTCTCTGGTGCAGGCGGACATGCGGCCCTCCGACCATGGCTCTCCCACCTTCACCTCATGCCCGCGCGCGCGCAGCGCCGCGATGGTGTCTTCAGGCAGCCGCGATTCCACGCTGAGCCGGTTGAGGACCACCGAGCGTGGCCAGAAGGACCCGGGAAAATGATCGATATGCCAGGCGGGCGCGTCGATGGCTTCCTGCAGGTTCATGCCGTGCACGGCGTGGCGCAGGAAGAAGGCGACGGACCATTGGTCCTGCTGGTCGCCGCCGGGCGTGCCGAACACCATGTAGGGCTCGCCGTCGCGCAGTGCCAGCGAAGGCGAGAGCGTGGTGCAGGGGCGCTTGCCCGGCGCCAGCGTATTGGGCAGGCCCGGTTCGAGCCAGGTCATCTGCAGGCGGGTGTTGAGCGCGAAGCCAAGCTCGGGAATCACCGGGCTGGACGACAGCCAGCCGCCCGACGGCGTGGCGGCGACCATATTGCCGTGGCGGTCGATCACGTCGATGTGGCAGGTGTCGCCGACAAAGATCTCGCGCTCGGCCCACTCCGCTACCGGGGGCATTGCCGCGAAAGTGGGCTCGCCCACGCCGAAGCGCACATCGGCTTGCCGCAGCGTGCGTTCCGCCGCGCCGAGATCGGGCAGGCGGGGCGTGCGGCCCCCGACGATGCCGGGCAGGATGTCGGGCGAGGCGCGCTCGCCAATCTGGCGCGCGCGCGCGGCCAGGTAGGCGGGATCGAGCAGGCCGGCCAGCGGCGCGTCGCCAAAGCGGGGATCGCCGTACCACGCCAGGCGGTCGGCCATGGCCAGCTTGGCCGCCTCGGCGATGCGGTGGACGAACTCGGGCGAGGTGGGCGCGTGGGCGGCAAGGTCGGCGTGGCGCAGCATGCCGATCTGCTGCAGGAAGGCGGGGCCCTGGCTCCAGATGCCGCACTTGGCCACCGTATAGCGGCCGAAATCCAGCGTTGCGGGTGCTTCCACGGTAGGCGTCCAGTCAGCCATGTCTTCATGGCGGAGCAGGCCCTTGTGGCGCTCGCCGGTGGTGTCGCGCACGGCCTGCGTGCGACAGAAGCTGTCGATTTCCCTGGCGACGAAGCCGCGGTACCAGCAATCCAGCGCGGCGTCGATCTGCTGCTCGCGGGTGCCGCCGGCGGCCTCGGCCGTTTCCACAATGCGCGTATAGGTCCGGGCTACGCCAGGCGTCGCATGCAGGCTGCCGGGGCGCGGCACGCGGCCATCCGGCAGCCAGACGTTGGCCGAACTGTGCCACTCGTTCTGGAACAACTCGCGCACCGCCAGGATGGCTTGCGAGATGCGCGGCACCAGCGGGAAGCCGTCGCGCGCATAGGCAATGGCGGGCGCCAGCACATCCGCCAGCGTCCAGGTGCCGTAGTCGCGCAGCATGGTGAGCCATGCGCCGAAGGCGCCAGGCACGGTGGCGGGCAGCAGGCCGATGCCGGGCACCAGGTCCAGCCCCCTGGCGCGCATTGCGGCCGGGTCGGCCAGTGCCGGCGCGGGACCTTGGCCGCAGACGGAGCGCACCGCGCGTTCGCGCTCGCTCCACAGCAGGATCGGCACTTCGCCGCCCGGGCCGTTCAGGTGCGGCTCCACCACCTGCAGTACAAAGCCGCCGGCCACCGCCGCGTCGAAGGCATTGCCGCCGCGCTCGAGCACGCTCATGGCGGTTTGCGAGGCCAGCCAGTGGGTGGACGAGACCACGCCAAAGGTACCGACGATTTCCGGGCGGGTGGTGAACATGGAGGCTCCGTGGGGTCCGGGCAGGGCGGCGAAGGCAGCGCAAGCCGAAGGGGGTGGTTGCCTTGAAGTATAGGGTTATTGGATAACCGTTTGTCGCGTATTTCTTATTGTTGTATGAGAAATTGGTTATGCATAAAAATCCCCCGATCCTGCTGGAATGCAGATTCCGACGCTAAGCCGGTCCCCTCGTCCGCCAGCTGCGGCACGATCTGCCGCGCCGCCAAGTTGACCATGCCCATCTTTACTACACTCAGGACAGCGGCCCCTGTCATTCGACGCACTGCCGGAAGCCTTGTTTGGCGGGTATCCATTAGCGCTGCGCTGGTAGCCGCCGAGCAAACGCCTGGAGAAGCGCGGGTTACGATACTTCGCGCAATGCCTACGGAAGTTGATACCCGGCGGGCACGCTCCCGTGCGCACCACCAAGGAGCTTCAGGATGGCTGGGGATCTCCGTAAGCAGACCGATAACGGTGAACAAAAGCCCATTGCACTTGCATTGCAGGGTGGCGGCATGCACGGCGCGTTCACGTGGGGAGTCCTCGACCGGCTGCTCGAGGATCAGAGATTTACCATCGAAGGCGTCAGTGCAACGAGCGCGGGGGCGATGAATGCCGCCGTGCTCGCCCATGGCTTGCTGCAAGGCGGGCACGGGCAGGCGCGCCAGGCGCTCCACGATTTCTGGCTAGCGATCGCGCAATCGGCAGCGCGGTACAGCCCGGCGCGCTGGGTGCCGTGGCTGAAAGGGACACATAGCTTTGGGCTGAATCACTCGCCCTTGTACGCGATGGCGGATATCGTTCTTCGTATCCTGTCGCCATACCAGTTCAATCCCAATAACTCGAATCCGCTCCGGGACGTGCTGGAGAAGCAGGTCGATTTTGCGGCATTGCGCAAGCATTGCCCGATACAGATTTATCTGTGTGCGACCAATGTCGAGACTAGCAGGATACGCATCTTTTCAAGCGAGGACATTTGCATTGAGGGCGTGCTGGCTTCGGCCTGTCCGCCAACCCTGTTCCAGGCCGTGTCCATCGATGGCGAGTACTTTTGGGATGGCGGCTATGTGGGTAACCCGGCAATTTTCCCGCTGATCTATCACTGCAATACAAGCGATGTCGTGATTGTCCATATCAATCCGATCGTACGCCGTGGCGTGCCGACCACTGCCGCCGACATCCTCAATCGCGTCAATGAGGTAAGTTTCAACTCGTCGCTCATGCGAGAAATGCGCGCGATAGCCTTCGTGACTTCGCTCATCCAGCAAGGCAAGGTTGATCGGAGCGAAATGAAGGAAATGCTGATCCACTCCATCCGTTCCGATGAGACGATGAGCGCCCTCGGCGCGTCGAGCAAGTACAACGCCGACTGGGACTTCCTTTGCTTCCTGCGTGACAAGGGGAGGGCTGCGGCCGAGGCATGGATCACGGAAAACTACGACAATGTTGGCCAGCGCTCTAGCATTGACATCAAAAAGGAATTCCTTTGAGGATGACGGCCGGGCAACCGGGAAGCGCTATCGCTTCAGGTCGGATCGTCCAGTAGTGCCTTGGCTTGCTGCCAGTCAGCCGTGTCGAAGCCCTCACTGAAGGTTCCATGGATCGGGGCAAGGGTCTGGCGCGCGGCGCTCATCTTTCCCTGCCTTCGCCATAGCTGGGCAAGGCTCAGCGCGGCCTGCAGCTCCAGTGACCTGGAACCCTGATCGCGGGCGACGGCGATTGCCTTGTGAAAGCAGGCCTCGGCTTCGTCGTGGCCAGTGAGTGCGCGGGATTGGAGTATCAACTCTCCCTTGAGCCGATGCAGCGTCGCTTCGTCAAGCAGCTCTCCCGTGTCTTGCGTCAAGGCTAGCGCCTCGGCCAGCACGTCCAGCCCGGCCTGGAAGTCCCCGGCTCTCCCAAGCGCTTCAGCGAGCAGGGCCAGAAAGTTCGGCCTGCCCAGTGCCGCGCCAGTTGCCTCGTAAGCGGCGAGGCCCTGGTGTATTTCGGCAATCCCCTCTTCCAAACGGCCTTGTTCCGTCAGCGCCCAGCCTTGCAGAACGGTTCCCCACGCCAGATAGATGGGAAAGCCCTCCTCGCCCGAGATCGCGATCGCGGCCTCTGCGTACTCGCGGGTCAATTGCACCTCACGCCGACATTGGTGCACTTCGGCTGCGAAGACGAAGCAAAGCGCGAGGTTAAAGGCGTCGGGGCGCTTCCTGGCCAGAACCAATGCGTCCTGGCAGCGCGTGCGAGCCAGATCCGGCAGGCCCAGGTACCACAGGATCCAACCCAGCGTGCTTGTGGCATGTACGRCCGGGTCTCGCCCGTAACCCAGAAGAAAATCGTATGCCGACGGGTCCGGCCGTTGCAGTGACAGCACCTCTTCCATATGGGTGCGGGCCACGCCGGGCTGGCCCAGGCGGAACGTGGTGGCGCCGAGTACACGATGCGCCTCCGCGAGCTGCCCAGGCTTCTGCGTGTCCAGAGCCATGGCAAGCAGCCGTTCCCCAAGCGGCTGCGCAACCGTGTACTGCGCCCGCAATTGGTAGAACGCCCACAGTCCTAGCTGCGCCGAGAAGAAACTGGGCGTTTGCCCACCCTGTTCGCACAATGCCAGTGCGCGCCTGTAAGTTGCCTCCACCTCGGGAGCGGCCTGACCCCGCGTGGCTATCAAGGCCGGTCCTAGCGTTAGTAGCAGTGTGAGTTCCTCGCGTGCGCGCTCGGGCGTGTCGGGCAGCCGCTCGAGCAGTTCCACGGCCGTGCCCAGGTGACGGATTGCTTCCATCTGGGCAGAACGCTGCAGGGCCTGCTCGCCGGCGCAGTGCAGGTACTTGACTGCCTTCGGGATGTTGCCGCTGTGGCTGTAATGATGTGCCAGCTCGCTGCAGTAGTCCTTTAACCGACTCTGGAACAGTGTCTCGATGGCCTCCGCGGTGCGCTCGTGCAGCGCGCTGCGCTGCTCGGTAAGCAGCGAGTTGCCGGCAACTTCCTGGGTGAGCGCGTGCTTGAAGGCGTACTCCACCTCCGGGAATACAGGTCGTTCGTAAATGAAATCGCCCGCCTGCAGGGCGGCCAGAAGCGGGCGCAATTCGTCGTCAGCCAGCGCAGTGACATGCCGGATGAGACTCAATGGGAACTCCTTGCCGATCACGGCCAGGCTTTGCAGCAGTTCCTTCTGGACGAGGGGGAGCCGGTCGATGCGGGCGGCGAGCACGCCCTGGACGGTGGTGGGGATATGCAGCGAAGTCGGCGCTCTCTCGATGCGGTAGCAGCCAGGCTGGCCAACCAGGGCATTCTCCTCAACCAGGGTCTGGACCACTTCCTCCATAAAGAACGGGTTGCCTTCCGTCTTGTCCAGGATCAGCCGTTTCAGCGGCGCGAGAGCGCGATCCTCGCCCAGCAGCGCGGTGAGCAGCCCCTGGGCTTCGGCCGGGCCCAGCGGCTCAAGATGCAGCTGGACGCAGTAACTCCGGGAGCTCCAGTCATGGGAGTACTCCGGGCGGTAGTTGACGAGCAGGGCGATCCTCGCACCCGGCACATAGTCCAGGAGGATATTGAGGAAGGCCTCGGTTTCGCTGTCCAGCCATTGCAGGTCTTCGAACAGGAGCTCGAGAGGCTGGTTGAGGCTTTCGCGGACCAGCAGGCGTGCAACCGCTTCAAACGTGCGCTGCCGCCGGATGGCAGCGTCCATGGTCGGCAGTGCCGAGCCGGGCTCGACGGAGCCGAGCAGGTAGAGCAAATAGGGCAAATGGTCTTCCAGCGTCCTGTCGAGGGTAAGCAGTCTGCCCGTGACCTTCTCGCGGCAGCTTCGGTCGTTGTCCTGCGGGGTGATCTGAAAATAGTTCCTCAGGAGCTCGATCAGCGGGAGATAGGCGAAGGCCTTGCCGTGCGAAACCGAGAAGGTCTCCAGCACCATGCAGCCTTGCTGTGATCGTGCCTTGAACTCGTGGAACAGCCGCGATTTTCCTACCCCGGCCTCTCCCATCACTTCGGCGACCTGCCCATGCCCCGCCTTGGCCAGTTCCAGGACCTTGTGCAACGCCTCCATTTCGGCCTGGCGTCCCACAAAGCGCGCCAGGCCGCGATGCGCCGCCACTTGCAGGCGAGTGCGCAATGCGCCGAGGCCCAGCACCTCATACACCGCAAGCGGATCCCGGACGCCTTTTACGTGGGTCGTCCCCAGCGGCTTGAATTCGAAATACCCTTCGGCGAGCCTATGGGTCGACTCGCTGACAAGGATGGACGCCGGTGTGGCAACGCCTTCCATGCGCGAGGCGATGTGGATTGTGTGCCCCACGGGATCGTAGTCCGTGTGCAGATCGTCCTTGCGGATCGAGCGCACCAACACCTCACCCGTGTGGATTCCGACGCGGATCTGAAGCGGTATGCCCTGATCCAGACGCACCCGGTCACTGTGGCGACGCATTGCCTCCTGCATGCGCAGCGCCGCATACAAAGCCCGCAGGGCATGATCTTCATGGGCAATGGGAGCGCCGAACAGAGCGAGAATGCCGTCTCCCAGGAACTTGGCTACGTAGCCCTCATAGTGGTGCACGGCATCCATCATCAGCGTCACCACGGGGTCGATCAGGTGACGCGCCTCTTCCGGGTCCAGGTCCTGGATCAACGCCGTCGAACCAGCCATATCGGCGAACAGCGCCGTGATGGTCTTGCGCTCGCCGGCCGTTCCGCCCCTGGCTTCCATGGCTGCCTGCTCCGCCCGGATGCGCTCGGCCAGATGGGGCGGCGTGTAGTGGACAGGGGCCGAAGCGGCCGTCGCAGGTCCTGGAAGCGATGCTGACGGGGCGTCATCCAGGGGCGAGCCACATCCGCGGCAGAACTTCGCCGCAGGGCCGGACTCCTCGCCACAGCGCGGGCAGATCCGCGCAAGCCTGGCCCCGCACTGCTCGCAGAAGTTGGCCTGCGCGAGGTTCGCGAACCCGCAATTTGTGCAGCGCATCACCCCTCCTGACTGCCATCGCCTGCCTCGGATCATTAGACGCGCCATTGGCCGCCTTAGCAAGTTCAGGGCGCGTCGTGGCGGCGCTAGTAGAATCAACGTCTTGCTAGACGATCAGGTCCAGGACTCCAATTGCCGTCCCCAGTCGACAAACTTCAGCACAACCTCATCTCCCGCCTGCGCCTCAAGCATCTGGCGCTGCTGCTGGCGCTGGACCGTCAGCGCTCGGTGTCGCGCGTCGCGGCCGAGATGGACCTGACCCAGCCCGCCGTGACCAAGGCGCTGCGGGAGATCGAGGAGATCTTCATGGTGCCGCTGTTCGCGCGCTCGCGGCGCGGGCTGGAGCCTACCGGGACCGGCGCGGCCGTGCTGGCGCATGCGCGGCTGGCGATGGCGGATACGGAGGCGCTCGGGCGGGAACTGGCGGTGATCGGCGCCGGCCTGCACGGGCGGCTGCGCATCGGCGTGATTCCGTATGTGGCGCCTGTGGTACTGGATGCAGCCTGCTCGCACGGCTTGCAACAGCAGCCGCGCGTGGCGGTGCTGGTGCGCGAGGGCACCACGGACGAACTGGTGGCGGCGCTGCGCGCGCACGAACTGGATTGCGTGATCGCGCGGTCTTTCTACGCGCCGGGCGACGACATCGTGCAGACGCCGCTTTACCGCGAGGAACCCGCGCTGGTGGTGCCAGTGGCCGCCGCGGCGCGGCTGGCGCGCGGCAAGCTGGACTGGCCGCGCCTGGCCGCGCTGGACTGGATTTTGCCGCCCTCGCATACGCCGATCCGGCGCACCATCAATACGTTGTTCGCTACCGCCGGCGCAGTGCCACCGACGCCGATGGTGGAGACGTATTCGATCAAGACCATCGCCACACTGATGCGCAACCAGCCGCGCGCCATCACCATCGTGCCGCGCGCGGTGGCTGCCGAACTGGCTGCCAGCGGCAGCGCCGCGGTCTTGCCGCATACGTTGACGTGGGACCTGCCGGCGGTGGGGGCAATGTGGCTGCGCCGTACGGAGCACAGCGAGCCGCTGCTGACGCTGGTGCACGCGTTGCAGCAGGCGGTGGGGGTGAAGGGATGAGGCCGGACCTGAAACGCAAGCGGCCGGCTGCGCCCTTCTAAGAGCGCAACCGGCACAGCCAGGCGGGTTGCGGGCCGTTGCGGCCTTCTTATTCGATGATCTCGAACTCCCCGAAGTACTCCTCGTTGAGCGTCAGCCCCAGCCCCGGCAGATTGTCGTCAAGCTGCAGGTACCCCTTGTCCGGCGCCGGGTCGCCCTTGAAGATGTAGTAGAACAGCTCGTTGCCCACCTCCACGTCGTGCACCGGGAAGTACTCGGACATCGGCGATGCGGTCGAGGCCATGGTGAGGTGGTAGTTGTGCATCTGGCCCGCATGCGGGATCACGGGCACCGACCAGGCTTCCGCCATGGCATTGATCTTCTGCGCGGCGGTGATGCCGCCCACGCGGTTGGTGTCGTACTGGATCACGTCCACCGCGCGGCGTTCCAGCAGGTCCTTGAAACCGTAGGAGGTGAATTCGTGCTCGCCGCCGGAGATGGGGAACGGGCTCATCTTCTTCAGCTCGGCATAGCCTTCGATGTCGTCGGCGATCACCGGTTCTTCCAGCCAGCGCGGATTGAATTCGGCCAGGCGCGGCAGCATGCGGCGCGCGTATTCGAGCGTCCAGCCCATATAGCATTCCAGCATGATGTCGACGCTGTCGCCCACCAGTTCGCGCAGCAGGCGCACCTGCTCGATGTTCTTCCGCATGCCGGCGGGGCCGTCCTTGGGACCGTAGCCGAAGCGCATCTTCATCGCGGTGAAGCCCTGGTCGAGATAGCTCTGCGCCTCGGCCAGGAAGGCGTCGCGGTCATCGTTGTTGTAGAGCTTGGAGGCGTAGCACCAGATCTTTTCCTTGGTGCGCCCGCCCAGCAGCTTGAACACCGGCTTGCCCACCGCCTTGCCCATCAGGTCCCACAGCGCGATGTCTACCGCCGAAATTGCTGCCATGCCGATGCCCTTGCGGCCCCAGGCGTGGGTGCGGCGGTACATCTTCTGCCACAGGTACTCGTTGTCGAACGGGTCCTGGCCGATCACGATCGGGGCCAGGTACTGGTCGACGATTTCCTTGGCCACGCGCGGTGCGAGCGCGCAGTTGCCGATGCCGACCAGGCCGGTATCGGTTTCCACTTCCACCACCAGCCAGCCGTGGAAGCGGAACGAGCCCATGGCGTCGCCACGCTCGAACAGGATGTCGGTGGCATTGGTGCAGAAGTGCGCTTGCGGGGGCACGGTCTTGCCMTTCCATTCAAAGACGCGGGCGCGGACGTTGGTGATTTTCAAGATAGTCTCCGTTGGATAGTGGCCGGTGGCGGGCGGCAGGTTCAGGGGGCTGCGCGCTGGCTGCCCATCTGGCAGGCGATGCGGAAGGCTTGCAGCGTGGCGCCGAGGTCGGCGCGGCCTTGCTGCGTGATGTCGAAAGCGGTGCCGTGGGCCGGCGTGGTGATCGGCACGGGCAGGCCGCCCTGCACGGTGACGCCGCGCGAGAAGCCCATCAGCTTGATGCCGATCTGGCCCTGGTCGTGATACATCGTGACGATGGCATCGAACTGCCTTTGCTCCGGGCTGCCCTGCACCTTGAGGAAGATGGTGTCGGCGGGGAAGGGGCCATCCGCCGCCACGCCGCGTGCCCGCGCATCGGCGACCGCCGGTGCGATGAAGTCGATCTCCTCGCGGCCGAAGGCGCCGTTGTCGCCGTTGTGCGGGTTGAGGCCGCACACGGCAATGCGCGGGCGAGCCATGCCGGCCCTGCGCAGGGCCTGGTCGATCAGGTCGATGGCGGCGCCCACGCTGTCGCGGTTGATCATGGCGGGCACGTCCTTGAGCGCAACGTGGGACGTCACGCGGGAGGTCCACAGGCCGTCGAGCACATTGAACTCGCAGAAAGCGCCGTCGTAGCCGAGCTTCTCGGCGAACCAGTGCAGCTCATCGTTGTGCCCCATGCCGGCGGCGTGCAGCGAGCTTTTGTTGAGCGGGCCGAACAGGATGGCGTCGGCCTTGCCAGCCTGCGCCAGCTCCAGCGCCACGGCCAGGGTGCCGAGGCTGTAGCGRCCGCCTTCCGCGCTGGCCACGCCGCGCCGGTAGGCGGGTTTGCCGTCGAGCTGCCAGTGGAACAGGCGCGGGGCGCTGGCGCTATCGCCGCCAGCGAACGCGAGCGAATCGGTTTCGCGCAGCGCGATATCCACGCCGGCCACCTGCATGCCGTGGCGCCATTCGTCGCGGTCGGCAATCAGCAGGATGTCGGCCTGCGCCGCGGTGGCAGGGTCGGCCAGCAGCCTGGCGATCAGCTCGGGGCCGATGCCGGCGGGGTCGCCGAGCACCATGGCGATTCGGGGTCGTTGGGTCATGGGAGTCTTGAGGGAAAGGGGTTCAGTCCAGCTTGACGCCGAGTTCGGCGATCAGCTTGCCGTAGCGCGCATATTCGGCGCGCGAGAAGGCATCGAACTGGGTGGCGGTGAGCGTGCCCGGCAACGCGCCCACATCATTGAGACGGCGCACGGTGTCGGGATCCTTGAGTATGGTGGCCAGCGCCGCGCTCAGCTTCTGCAGCGTGGCGGGCGGCGTGCCGGCCGGGGCGTAGACGCCGTACCAGGCATTCATCTGGATGCCGGGCACGCCGGCTTCGGCCAGCGTGGGTACGTTAGGCAGCAGCGCCGAGCGCTGGTCGGCGGTGACCGCCAGCGCGCGCAGCTTGCCGGCCTTGATGTGGTTGATGACGGAGGGCATGGTCTCGAAGCTCATGTCGACCTGGCCGCCCATCAGGTCCACCAGCGCGCTGCTGCTGCTCTTGTATGGCACGTGCAGCAGCTTGCCGTGGATCTGGCGGGCAAACGCCGCACCGGCCAGGTGCTGGGTGCTGCCGACGCCGGAGGAGCTGTAGCGGAATTTGTCGGGGTTGGCCTGGATCTGCGCCACCAGCGCTTTTACGTCTTGCGCCGGCACCTGGTTGTTGACCACCAGCACATTGGGCACCGACGACACCAGGGCCACCGGCGCCAGGTCCTTGAGCGGGTTGAACTGCAGCTTGAGCAGGTGGGGCGCGATGGCCTGGGAGGTGACCACGCCCATCAGCAGCGTGTTGCCATCCGGCGCTGCCTTGGCGGTGATGTCGGCGGCGATGGTGTTGGAGGCGCCAGGCCGGTTGTCCACCACGACCGGCTGCTTGAGGATGGCGGCCAGCTTGTCGGAGACGATGCGCGCCATCACGTCGGTGCCGCCGCCCGGCGCCGCGCCTACCATCATCCGTACAGGGCGGGTGTCCTGCGCGTGGACGCCGGTTGCCATGGCGGTTGCCAGTCCAATCACGCCGGCAAAGGCGCCGGTCATCCATCGTTTCATTGTTGTCTCCATGTCTTGTTATGGGCCTGCGCCGGAGCGCGGATGGGGCAACTATAAGGATGGGAGCGATGCGTGACTACTGACGTTTATTGAATGGGTGATTACTTTAAGGAATACCTCGCAACGGATGCCAGGCGCCGCTCAGACTTCCGCCTGCCCGGCGCGGAGCAGCTTGATCAACTGGCCCGCGGCGGCGGAAAGCGTGCCCCCGCGCCGGGTCACGACCCCAAAGGTCTGCTGCCGGGACCGCATCGTCACCGGCAGGATGCGAAGCATCTTTTGCCGGGCGAACAGTTCGGCCACGCTGGTCGGCAGCAGCGAGACCAGTTTCGCGCTGCGCTGCAGCAAGGCCACGGTGACGAAGCTGGAGGAGGTGGTGATCGCATTCGCCGGCATGCCCACGCCGACCATGTCCAACTCGCGCTGCAACAACTCGTGCATCGGCATCTGGCCGGGATAGACGATCCACCGGTAGCCGGCCAGGTCGGCAAAGGTGAGCGTCCTGGCGCGCGGCGCGGCATGGCTGTAGCCCACCACTGCCGAGATCGGTTCGTCGCCAATCGCCTGGTAGTGGTACCTGGCGGGCTGGTCGCTTACCAGCGCGCGCCCGATGACGAGGTCCAGGCGCCCGTCGTCCAGCAGCGTGAGCATGCGCAGGCTGGTGTCTTCGACGATTTCGATGGACAGGTTCGGTTGTTCGTCCTGCATGGTCTCCAGCGCCGGCACCAGCACATCCGGGACCGCGCCCATGATGGCGCCGACGGCCAGGTGGCCGCCCTTGCCGGAACGGATCTCGGCCATGTCCTGGCATAAGGCGGTGAGATCCGTCGCCAGCAGCCGCGCATAGCGGATCACGCAGTGGCCGAACTGGTTTGGCCGCATGCCGGTCTTGGAGCGCTCGAACAGCGGCGCGTCCAGCATGCCTTCCAGCTCCTGCAAGGCCTTGCTGGCCGCCGACTGCGTCATGGCCATGGCCGACGCAGCCTGGTGCAGGGATTTGTGGTCGTCCAGCGCAATCAGCAATTGCAGTTGCTTCATGCGCAGGCGGGACATCAGAACGTCAAGCGTGGCCTTCATGGGAACCCGGGGCGAAAGCTACGTGAGTCGCAAAAGCGATCACGAGATGGAAAGGTTTCAATATACATCGCGGCCTGGCGCACCGTATATTGCATCCCTGTCACAAGCCCCCTCGACGTGGGGCTCCGGCCGGACCCGGCGCCGCCGGCAAGAACAAGGAGGAGAGACCATGAACATGCCCAAAGCCAATGCCGTCTACCGTGGTGTATTCCCGGTGGCACCCACCATCTTCGACGAACAAGGTGGCCTTGACCTCGACGGCCAGCGCCGCTGCATCGATTTCATGATCGACGCCGGCTCCGACGGCATCTGCATCCTGGCGAATTTCTCCGAGCAGTTCGTGCTGACCGATGACGAGCGCAGCCTGCTGATGACGACCGTGCTGGATCACGTGGCCGGCCGCGTCCCGGTGATCGTCACTACCACGCACTTCAGCTCGCGCATCTGCGCCGCGCGCAGCCGCGCCGCGCAGGACGCGGGCGCCGCCATGGTGATGGTGATGCCGCCGTATCACGGCGCCACCATCCGCGTGCCGGAGCGCGCCATCCACGAATTCTTCACCACGGTGTCCGGCGCGATCGATATTCCCATCATGATCCAGGATGCGCCCGTGAGCGGCACCACGCTGTCGGCCGCGTTCCTGGCGCGCATGGCGAAGGAGATCGCCAACGTCTCGTACTTCAAGATCGAAGTGCCGCAGTCCGCTGCCAAGCTGCGCGAACTGATCGAGCTCGGCGGCGATGCCATCGTGGGCCCGTGGGATGGCGAAGAGGCCATCACGCTGATGGCCGACCTCGATGCGGGCGCCACCGGCGCGATGACCGGCGCGGGTTTCCCCGATGGCATCCGCAAGATCGTGGATGCCTACCAGGCCGGCGACTCGGAGCTCGCCGCGCAGCACTACCAGCAATGGCTGCCGCTGATCAACTACGAGAACCGGCAAGGCTGGCTGGCGACGGCCAAGGTGCTGATGAAGGAGGGTGGCGTGATTGCTTCCGACGCCGTGCGCCACCCCTTGCAGCCGATGCACCCGGCCACGCGCGCCGGTTTGCTGAAGATCGCGCGCAGGCTCGATCCGGTGGTGCTGCGCTGGGGCAGGTGAGCGGCTGGCAAGCATTGGACAACTGGCGGCGCTGCTAACGCGCCGCCTTTTCATTTCAAGGACAGAGCATGAATATCTCAGGCGAATTGCTGATCGGGCGCCAGTCTGTGCGCGGCACTCACGGCGAGATCCGGGCTGTCGATCCGGCGACAGGGGAAACGCTGGGGCCGGCCTTCGGCGGCGCCACGCCGCAGCAACTGGAGCAGGCTTGCGCGCTGGCCGCGCAGGCCTTCGATGTCTACCGCGAAACCTCGCTCGAACAACGCGCCGCGTTCCTGGAGAAGATTGCCGCCAACATCCTTGATCTTGGCGACGCGCTGATCGAGCGTTGCGTCAGCGAGAGTGGCCTGCCGCGTGCCCGGATAGAAGGCGAGCGCGGGCGCACCGTGGGCCAGCTCCGCTTGTTTGCCGCTGTGGTGCGGCAGGGGGATTTCCTCGACCTGCGCATCGATCCCGCGCAGCCGGAGCGCAAGCCGCTGCCGCGTGTGGACCTGCGCCTGCGCAATATCGCGCTGGGGCCGGTGGCCGTGTTCGGCGCCAGCAATTTCCCGCTGGCGTTCTCGGTGGCCGGTGGCGATACCGCATCGGCGCTGGCAGCCGGCTGCCCGGTTATCGTCAAGGCGCATCCGGCCCATCCCGGCACATCGGAGCTGGTTGGCCGCGCAATCCGGAAGGCCGTGGACGAGTCGGGTTTGCCCGAGGGAACGTTCTCCCTGCTGTTCGATTCCGGCCTGCGGATCGGCCAGGGGCTGGTGAGCGATCATCGTATCAAGGCGGTCGGCTTCACCGGCTCGCGCGCCGGTGGCACCGCGTTGATGCAACTGGCCGCGGCCCGCGCCGAGCCGATCCCGGTCTACGCGGAAATGAGCAGTATCAACCCGGTGCTGTTGTTCCCGCACGCGCTGGGCAGCCGTGCCGACGCCATCGGCAAGGCCTTCGCCGCCTCGCTGATGCTCGGCGCGGGCCAGTTCTGCACCAATCCGGGCCTGGTGCTGGCGGTGGAGGGGCCGGATCTCGATCGTTTCCTGGCGGCGGCCGAAGCGGCGATCGCGCAAGCCCCGGCGTCGACCATGCTGACTCCGGGCATCCACCGGGCATACGGCGCCGGCGTCGAAGGCCTTGGTTGCCATCCGCAGGTCAGCACCATTGCGCGTGGCCAGGCCGGCGCGCAATACCAGGGGCGGGCGGCGCTGTTCTCGACCACCGCCGAGGCCTTCCTCGCGCACGAAGCACTGCGCGCGGAAATCTTCGGCGCGGCGTCGCTAGTGGTGCGGTGCCCCGACCTGGCCGCCATGCAGCGTGTGGTGGAAGCCCTGGAGGGGCAACTGACCGCGGCCATCCATATCGATGAGGCCGACTACGATGCCGCGCGCGGCTTCCTGCCCGCGCTGGAGCGCCGCGTTGGCCGGATCCTCGTCAATGGCTTTGGCACGGGGGTGGAGGTGAGTCATGCGATGGTGCATGGCGGACCGTATCCTTCCACCTCGGACGGCCGCTCCACGTCGGTCGGGAGCCTGGCCATCGCGCGCTTCCTCCGGCCCGTGTGCTACCAGGACATGCCGGCCGCCCTGCTGCCGCAGGCGCTGCGCACCGGTAATCCGCTCGGGCTTGCGGTGCGGGTGGATGGGGAGGCACAGGCCGGGCGACAAGCGCCATAGCCAGCTTGGTTCCAGGCGCGCAAGCGTAAGCGTGGCGCGGGTCTCAGCCTGCGCCGCGGCCTCCCCGCGAGGCGCTACTTCACGAAACCAAGCACCTCGCGGAAGCGTTCGTGCCGGCTCGTCCGCATCCATTCGAAGGCAATCATCTCGACCGTGGCGGCGGTGGCCCCGTCCCTGCGCATCCTGTCGATGGCCGCGTCGCGGCTGGAGGCCTTGCGCGAGCCAATGGCATCCAGCACGACGGTCACGCTCAGTCCGTGGCCGAGCAGCCCGGTGACCGTCTGGAAAACGCAGACGTGGGCTTCGCAGCCGGCTACCACCACGCTCTTCCTCCCGGCAGGGAGTGCGTCGAGCAAGCCGTCCCGGCAGCCATCGAAGTGGTCCTTGGCCACGGTCTGATCGCATAGTCGCCTGATCTCGTCGAGATTCCCGCCCAGGCTGCCGGGGCTTTGCTCGGTGCCGATCACCGGCACGCCCAGTACCCGCGCGATATTGGCCAGGCGCACGGCTTCCGTTACGACGCGATCGCTTTCATGGATCGCGGGCATCAGGCGGGCCTGGAGATCCACCAGCACCAGAACAGATTCAGCGGCGTTGTGCAGCATGCGCATTCCCTTTGTGAGTTGGTGTGGCAAGCGCTTCCCCTTCCTGCATGCGAGGCCTGGATGGAACCGCAGCAGGTTCAGGGCGCATCATCGCGCCTGGACGGGACTTCCGGCAAACCGATCACGACCGGCGCGCCGGGCATTGTGCAGCCTTGCGATCTTGTGCATGTCGTAGTCGTACGTCAGCCCTGCCGCGTTGATGCCGGGCCGCAGTGCCGGCTCGTCGACCACGCTTTCAACCAGTTGGCCGTCAACGAGCATCTTCAAGTGGTACTGACGCAGCGACGCTTCGTAGCCTTGTGCGGACACTATTATGGTGGGTTTCTGGCAATCCACCCAAGATAAGCAGCTCTTTGGGGCTGCATAATTTGGGTGGATTGGGTGTTTCCCTGGTGTCCCATGCCCAGGGCGGCGGCGACCCGCACGCGGCGATTGCGCGTAGACCCGCGTTACGGCAGCTTGGCACGCAATCGATCCCACCATGTGGGGGGCAATTCCACATACTCACTTGGAGATGCCCCTAAGTTGTAGGTTACTCTGTCATCACCCCAAACGATCCCGGGGTCTAGGTCGTTGTAAGTGCGCTCTGCCAGTAGCTGCTCGGTTTCAGCGTCATAAAGGCGGAAGCGCATTCCATATTGGCTATTCAAGAAGCATATTTCTCCACTATAAAGACTACCTTCCTTTATACGCTCACATTCGTGCGCCGTTCCCCGTAGCGCCACACCCCATAGATACGGCACCAAGACCAGCGCAAGCAGTGCGGTACCTGCTAACCAATATTTCCGCTTGCCCCCCTTCATTCGCTTCATTGATCAAATTCCAGGACCTTCGGGGGGTACAGTGGTAC